>DASQBO010000001.1:0-4626 GCA_035635175.1 Casimicrobiaceae bacterium
GACTTCCCGGGCCTCACGCGCGACCGCCAGTACGGCCGCGGCAGCGCCGGCGGACGGCGGTTCATCGTCGTCGACACCGGCGGCTTCGAGCCCGTTGCGAAAAGCGGCATCCTGTACGAGATGGCGAAGCAGACGCGCGCGGCGATCGCGGAGGCAGACGCCGTCGTCTTCCTGGTCGACGGCCGGTCCGGCCTCGCCCCGCAGGACCGCGAGATCGCCCGCCTGCTCCGAAGGTCGGGGCGGCCGGTGTTCGTCGCCGTCAACAAGGCCGAGGGCATCGCGCCCGAGCGCGCCGGCGCCGAATTCCACGAGCTCGGCCTGGGCGAGCCGTACCCGATTTCGGCGGCGCACGGCGACAACGTCGATCTCCTGGCCGAGCTCGCGCTCGCCGCGGTCCCCGCCGCAGCGCACGCCGACGAGCCCGCCGCCGCGGGCGCGCCGGTCAAGATCGCGGTCGTGGGCCGGCCCAACGTCGGCAAGTCGACGCTCGTCAACACGCTCCTGGGCGAGGAGCGCGTCATCGCGTTCGACGAACCGGGCACGACACGCGACGCGCTCTACCTCGACTTCGAGCGCGGCGGCCGCCGCTACACGCTGATCGACACGGCGGGAATACGCCGTCGCGGCAAGGTGTTCGAGTCGGTCGAGAAATTTTCCGTCGTGAAGACGCTGCAGGCGATCGACGATGCGAACGTCGTCGTGCTCCTGGTCGACGCGGCGGACGGCATCGCCGAGCAGGATGCGCACCTCGCGGGCCACGTCGTCGAGGCCGGCCGCGCACTCGTCGTCGGCGTCAACAAGTGGGACCGCGTCCCCGCCGCGCGGCGCGACGACGTCAAACGCGACCTCGACCGCAAGATGGGCTTTCTCGCGTTCGCGCACACGCACTTCATTTCCGCGCGCGACGGGTCAGGGATCCCGGCGCTCATGCGCTCGGTCGACGCGGCCTACGCGGCCGCGATGGCGAAGCTGCCGACGCCCAAGCTCACGCGAGCGCTCGCGGCCGCCGTGGAGAGCCACGAGCCGCCCCGCGCCGCGGGCGGGCGCCCCAAGCTTCGCTACGCCCATCAGGGCGGCCAGAACCCCCCGCTGATCGTGATCCACGGCACCGCCCTTCGGCACGTGCCCGCCACCTACCGGCGCTATCTGGAACATTTCTTCCGGGAGGCGTTCCAACTGCGCGGAACGCCCCTTAGGATACAATTCAAGACCGCCGCCAACCCGTACGCGGGAGCCCCGGCCCGCCGCTCGAGGCGTTGAGGCTGCCCCGCCCGCCCCCATCTGGGGTCGTGCGGTCCGACCCCGGTCGGAGCCCCGGCGCCAGGGCCCACAACAAACGCGGAGCCACGCGATGAGCAACAAAGGGCAGATGTTGCAGGACCCCTTCCTGAACACGCTTCGCAAGGAGCACGTCCAGGTTTCCATCTATCTCGTGAACGGCATCAAGCTGCAGGGGCAGATCGAGTCTTTCGACCAGTACGTCGTCCTGCTCAAGAACACGGTCACGCAGATGGTGTACAAGCACGCGATCTCGACCGTGGTCCCGGCGCGCGCGGTCGCGATGCCCCATCACGCGCCCGCGTCCGACGCGGACGCCTAGGGACGCCCTGAAGAAGCCACTCGCGGTCGCGGCGGCAGCCGCCGCGCCCTGGCGCGCGGGCGGGGATCCAACGCATGTTCGAACGTCCGCGCGGCGGTGACCGCGCGCTGCTCGTCGCGCTCGACCTGGGCGACGGCGACCTGCACGACCGCCTTTCCGAGCTGACCGCGCTCGCCGTGTCCGCAGGAGCGACGGTCGTCGGCAACGTCACCGGCCGGCGCAAGCGGCCCGACGCCGCGCTCTTCGCGGGCAAGGGCAAGGTCGAGGAGATCGCGGCCCGCCGCCGCGAGGCCGGCGCCGACCTCGTCATCTTCGACCACGCGCTGTCGGGTGCGCAGCAGCGCAACCTCGAGCGGGCGCTCGAGGGTCGCGTGGTCGACCGGACGGCGCTCATCCTCGACATCTTCGCCCTCCGCGCGCGGAGCGCCGAAGGCAAGCTCCAGGTCGAGCTCGCGCAGGTCAGCCATCAGCTCACGCGCCTCGTCGGCGGCTGGACTCACCTCGAGCGGCAGAAGGGGGGCATCGGGCTGCGCGGACCTGGCGAGAAGCAGCTCGAGACCGACCGCCGCCTGCTCGGCACGCGGGTCAAGGTGCTCCACCAGCGCCTCGGGCACGTCGCGCGGCAGCGGGCGACGCAGAGCCGCACGCGGCGGCGCGCCGACGTACGCACCGTCGCGCTCGTCGGCTACACGAACGCGGGCAAGTCGACGCTCTTCAACCGGCTGACCGGGGCGCAGGTGCACGCCGCCGACCAGCTCTTCGCGACGCTCGACACGACGCTTCGCCGGCTGCGCCTTCCCGGCGCTGCGCCCATTGTCCTGTCGGACACCGTAGGGTTCATCCGCGAGCTGCCGCACGATCTCGTCGCGGCGTTCCGCGCAACGCTCGCGGAGGCCGCCGAGGCCGATCTCCTGCTCCACGTGATCGACGCAGCCCACCCGAACCGCGACGAGCAGATCGACGCCGTGGACGCGGTGCTCGCCGAGATCGGCGCCGACCGCGTTCCGCAGGTGCGCGTTTACAACAAGATCGACATGACCGGGATGCCCGCCGGAAGCGAACGCGACCCGTCTGGTATACTGCGCGCCGTCCGCGTGAGCGCGTTGACGGGCGCCGGCTGTTCCGAGCTGCTCGCCGCGCTTGTCTCGCGGTTCCCGGCCCACGACGCGCTTCCCGACGCCGACGCGGCCGCCGTCGCGAACGCCTGACGCGCGAAAGCGTTCGCGACGCGGCCCTTTCATCCTCGATTCCGATGTCGCTCAACGATCCGCAGTGGGGCAAGCGCGGTAACGGCGGTCCGCCGGACCTGGACGAGATCTGGCGCAACGCGAGCCGGCGGCTCAACGAGCTGCTCGGCCGCCGGGCGTCCACCGGCGGGGACGGCGGCGACGGCGGCCGCGGCCGGGGGCTGCCGCTCTCCGGCGCCGGGATCCTGGTCGCGCTCGTGCTGCTCGTCTGGCTCGCGAGCGGCTTCTACATCGTCGACGAGGGACGCCGGGGCGTCGTCACGCGCTTCGGCAAGTACACCGAGACCACCGGTCCCGGCGCGCGCTGGCACCTGCCCTACCCGATCGAGACCGTCGAGCTCGTCGACTTCTCGCAGACGCGGCGGGTCGAGGTGGGCTACCGGATCAACCCGAAGGCCAAGCGCGCGAACGAGGCGTCGATGCTCACGGACGACGAGAACATCATCGACGTCCAGTTCGCCGTCCAGTACGACCTCAAGAGCGCGGAAGCGTACGTCTTCAACGTGCGCAAGACCGACCAGATCGTCCAGTTCGTCGCGCAGACGGCGATGGGCGAGATCGTCGGCAAGGCGAAGATGGACTTCGTCCTCTACGAGGGGGGCGAGCAGATCGCCAAGTCGGCCGAGAAGGTGATGCAGGAGATGCTCGACCGCTACGGCACCGGCGTCAACGTGCAGAAGGTCGCGTTGCAGAGCGTGCAGCCCCCCGACAAGGTGCAGGCGGCGTTCGACGACGCGGTGAAGGCCGGCCAGGACCGCGACCGCTTTCGCAACGAGGGCCAGGCGTACGCGAACGACGTGGTCCCGCGCGCACGCGGCAACGCGGCGCGGCTCCTCGAGGAGGCGAACGGCTACCTCACCGCCGTCGTGCAGAAGGCGGAGGGCGACGCGTCGCGCTTCCGCCAGATCCTGACCGAATACACGAAGGCGCCCGCGGTCACGCGCGAGCGCCTGTACATCGACATGGTGCAATCGGTGCTCGGCAACACGACGAAGGCGCTGATCGACCAGAAGGCGGGGAACAACCTGCTCTACCTGCCGCTCGACCGGCTGATTCGGGAGAGCGCGCCGAGCGCAGCGACGCCGGCGCCAAGCTCCGAGCTTCCCGCGGCGCGTTCCGCGACGCCGTCGCCCGAGCCGCCGGCCGCGCTCGATCCGTCGCGCTCGCGCGACGCGATGCGCAGCCGCGACCGCGCCGGAGACGCGCGATGAAATTCACGATGCCGCTCGTCGCGCTCGTGATCGCGCTGCTGCTCATCGCGTCGCAGGCGCTCTACACGGTCGACCAGCGCCAGTACGCGATCAAGTTCCAGCTGGGCGAGATCGTCGAGACGCAGTCGACCGCCGGCCTCTACTCGAAGTGGCCGCTCGTCCAGAACGTCAAGTTCTACGACCGCCGCATACTCGTTCTCGACAACGCCGAGCCGGACCGGATCACGACGTCCGAGAAGAAACCGCTGCTGATCGACTTCTTCGTGCTGTGGCGGATCACCGACGTCAAGCAGTTCTACGTGAGCATGCAGCAGGGCGACGAGGAGTTCGCGCGGCAGCGGCTCGCGACGACGGTTCGCGCGAACCTGCGCGAGGAGATCAACAAGCGCACGGTGCACGAGGTGATCTCCTCCGAGCGCGACAAGATCATGGCGTCGACGCGGCAGAAGGCCGACGTGGACGCGAAGACCTTCGGCGTCGAGATCGTCGACGTGCGGCTGCGGCGCGTCGAGCTGCCGCCCGACGTGTCGGAGCAGGTCTACGCGCGGATGGAGTCGGAGCGCCGCCG
>DASQBO010000002.1:0-10579 GCA_035635175.1 Casimicrobiaceae bacterium
CGTCGGGCCGATGTAGATCGGCAGGAAGCCGACGCCGTCGGCGGCGGCGCGGCCGACGCTCCCGTAGAACGTCCACGCGGTCGCGTAGACGCCGAGGTACAGCGCGTAGATGTACGGGTTCGCGATGATCGAGCGGCCCCGGTCCGCCCGCCGATCGCCGTAGCGCGCGATCGCGAACAGGACGCCGATGTACGCGAGCGCGACCGGGACGATCACGAAGCTCCGGAGCATGGCGGCTTCCGCGTTTCCGTTACCGGCCGCGCCCGATCGCGCGCGCGAGCAGGATCACGAAGAGTGCCCACGCACCGAAGATGTAGACGTAGAGCACGGGGATGCCGAATACGAGCTCGTGCCGGCTCCACAGCGCGAGCAGTGGATAGTTGAACAGCAGCACGCCGAAGAGGAACAGCGCCACGAGGCGCGGCTGCCGTGCTGACGGTCGGGGCATGGCGCTCTCCTCGTCGGGCCTAGAGCCGGTAGGACATCCGCAGCCGGTCCTGCATCTGCTTCGCCTGCCGGAACGCTTCCTTGAGCATCCGCTGGTCGACCTCGTTCAGCGCGTACGGATCGATCCGGTTCGGATCGGACCCGGCCGCAGGATCGTCCTGCTGCCGCAGCCGCAGGAGCTGCAGGAAGTGGAACGCCTCGACCGTCGCGGCGACATGCCGTGGCTCGACGTGCAGACGCTCGCCGGCGGCTCGCATCCGCGCGGCGGTACCGGTGTCCGCGATCCCCTGCGCGAGCGCGAACACGCGCGCGCAGTCGACGAAGAGCCGCGTCCCGCGCGCCTTGAGATCGAGCGTGCCCTTCGTCGCGACGTCGTCGTCGACGACGAACGTGCGGATGAGGCCGAGCGGCGGCTCGACCTGCAGCGCGTTCTGCACCATGAGCCGCAGGAACGCCGCGTTGGGCTGTGTATAACCCAGGAGCCAGCTGCGCAGCGCATCCGCGAGCGCCGTGTCGCCGTGCAGCGCCCGGAAGTCGAAGACGATGTTGGCGGCGAGCAGCGCCTGCGGCGTCGGTTCCCGGATCCACGCGAGGAAGCGCGCCTTCCATTCCTCGACCGACAGGCAGAAGTCGGGATTGCCGGCCATCACGTTGCCGGAACAGAGCGGGAAGCCGAGCCGGTCGAGGTCCGCGTTGACGTCCCGCGCGAAGGCGACGAGCCGCGGCCGCAGTCGATCCGCTTCGGCCGCGCCGGCGGCGGCGAACACGATCGCGTTGTCCTGATCGGTCGCGAACGTCTGCTCGTTCCGGCCCTCGCTTCCGAGCGCGAGCCAGCACCACGCGATGCCGTGGAGGTCGTGCCGCGCGAGCTCGAGGTCGATCGCCCGCCGCGACAGCGCGTCGTTGAGCGAGGCGATCGTGCGCGTGACGGGCTCGGCGCCCGCGCCCTGCGCGAGCAGGTTCTGCGTGAGCCGGCGGATGTCGTCGGCGGCACGCCGCAGCTGCTCGACGCTCGTGGCGTCCTCGACGTCCTGGTTGACCTGCCGCATCGAAACGCGCTGCAGCGCGAAGAGGTCGCGCTCGTTGACGACCCCGCGGAGCTTCCCGTGCTCGACGACGACGAGCTGCCGGACGCCGCGCTCGGCCATCGCGTGCATGCCCTCCGATGCCGTCGCGGTCGCCGGCAGCGCGACGACCGGCGAGGTCATCACCGCGGCGAGCGGCGTGTCGAGCGGGCGGCCGGGCAGCACGACGCGGCGCAGGAGGTCGACGAGCGTGAACATGCCGACCGGCGCGCCCCCTTCGTCGAGCGCGATGATCGTGCGCACCCTCGCGTCCGCCATCCTGCGCGCCGCCTCGGACAGAGGCGCTGTCGCCGGGCACGCCACCGGCGCGTTGCGCACGAGCTCGGCGAGCGGGCGCGTGAGCGACTGCTGCTCGGCTGCGCGCTGGCTGTACTGCCGGTACAGGCTCTCGAGCGACTGGCGCAGCGTCTCGGTGATCGCCTCGGTGCAATAGCGCTCGAACTCGGGCGATGCGGCGCGCAGCGCGAGGAAATCTTCGCGCGACAGCAGGAGGCAGGTCGTGTCCTGCAGCGCCGTGAACACCTTCGTCGTCGAGCCGCCGGCGGAGAGCGCCCCGACCGGGAAGAGCTCGCCCGGGCCGAGCGTCCGCTCGGGGGCGGACTGCAAGGCGTCGGCGCGACGGCCGACCAGCCCGCGCTCGACGATGTGGAGATGGGTGACGGGGCCGCTGCGCGTCGCGAGGATCGTGCCGTCCTGCGCGAACTCGGCGCGCGAAAGGCGGCGCGCGAGGAAATCGAGCGCAGCCTCGCTCATTCCGCTGAACGGCGCGAAACGCTGCAGGAACTCGCGCGTCGCGTCGGCCGCGACGGCGGGCGTGGCGTTCATCGCGCTAGCCTAGTCACACGCGCGGCCCATTTCAAGCAACGACCCCCGCGCGGCGGCGGGGGTCGTTGCGCACGGTCACGCCGGGCTCAGTGCGCGGTCGCCTTCGCCGCGAGGATGCCGGTGTTCTGCCGCACGTAGAGCTCGTCCCACATGTCCTCGGCCCGCTTGTCGCGATAGAGGAGCGACCCGATGATCACCGCGAGGAAGCCGAGCGGGATCGAGTAAAGGCCCGGGTTGCGCAGCTCGAACCACGGCTTCTCGAGCCCGACGAGGCTCGTGTCGTCGCCCTTGAACTTGTCGAGGTTGGCCTTCGCGGCCGCGACGCCCTTGTCGAGCGCGGCGATGGCAGCGGTCGCCTTCGCCTTCGCGGCGTCGTCCGCCGCCGCGGCGAGATCCGCCTCGAGCTTGGGTCGCGTCACGGCGGCGCCGTCGACCACCTTCTGCGCCGCCGCCTTGATGGGCTTCGGATACGTCATGTTCGGCGAGACGAGGACGAGCCCGATCGCCGTCAACGTGCCGACGATCATCCCGAGCACGATGCCGCCCGTGTTGCAGCGCTTCCAGAAGAGCGTGAGCAGCACGCACGGGAAGTTCGCCGACGACGCGACCGCGAAGGCCAGCGCCACGAGGTGCGCGACGTTCTGGCCCTTCGCCGCGATGCCGATCGTGATCGCCATCGCGCCGACCAGCACCGTCGCCACGCGCGCCGCCTTGACCTGCTCCTGCGGGGTCACGTGCTCGGCGCGGATCACGCCGACGTAGAGGTCGTGCGCCATCGCGGACGCCGCGGCGAGCACGAGGCCCGCGACCACCGCGACGATCGTCGCGAACGCGACGGCCGCCACGAACGCGAGGAACAGGTTGCCCAGCATCGATTCGGGGCCGCCGCCCACCCACTGCGCGAGCAGCGGGCCGGCCATGTTGCCGCCCGGATCCACGCCTTTGATGATCGGTGCGCCCACGTTCATCGCCGCGCCCATGCCGAGGAAGAGCGTCAGCACGTAGAACCCGCCGATGATCGCCATCGCCCAGATGACCGACTTGCGCGCGTCCTGGGCCGTCGGCACCGTGAAGAACCGCATCAGGATGTGCGGCATGCCGGCCGTCCCGAGCACCAGCGCCATCCCGAGCGAGATCTGGTCGATCGGCGCCTTGAACAGCAGGCCCGGCTCGAGGAAGCGCTGGCCGAGCTCGGCGGCGGTCATGTTCCTCGACGCGTCGCCGAGCAGGGCGGCGACCTGCGCCTGCACCTTGGCGTCGCCGATGACCGCGGTCAGGAAGCCGGGAAGGCTGAACCCGTAGGGCGTCCAGACGAACATCACGAGCAGGATCGACGCGGTGACGAGCAGGATCGCCTTGATGATCTGCACCCACGTCGTCGCCACCATGCCGCCGAACAGCACGTAGCCGAGCATCAGGATGCCGACGACGATCACGGAGATCTCGTAGTCGATGCCGATCAGCGTCTTCACGAGCACGCCGCCGCCGACCATCTGTGCCGTCAGGTAGAACGTCGAGACGGTGATCGTCGACAGCGCGCCGACGACGCGCGTCGCCTTGGGATTGTTGCGGTAGGCGAGGATGTCGGACAGCGTGTACTTGCCGATGTTGCGGCAAGGCTCGGCGATCACGAGCAGCACCGTGATGTAGGCGACGAGCCAGCCCACCGAGTACATGAAGCCGTCGTAGCCGTAGAGCGAGATCAGGCCGGCGATGCCGAGGAACGACGCCGCCGACAGGTAGTCGCCGGCTATCGCCCAGCCGTTCTGCAGGCCCGACACGCCCCCGCCCGCTACGTAGAAGTCGGAAGCGGTCTTGACGCGCTTGGCCGCCACGTAGGTGACGTACATCGTCACCGCGATGATGGCGCCGAAGACGACGAAGGTGAGCCAGCGGAACTTGTCGGGGACGGCGCCCTGGGCGAGCGCCGGCGTGGCCACGGCCAGCAGCGAAAGGCAGGCGAAGAGCGCGACGCGGCGGATGTTCATTTGCGGCCTCCCATCTTGCGCTCGGCGTCCGCGACGATCTCGGCCGCCATCCGGTCGAACACCATGTTCGCGCGCCGCGAGTAGTACCACGCGAGAAGCCAGGCCACGACGAACTCGGACAGCGCGAAGAGGAGCCCGACGTTCACCGGGCCCCAGACCTTGATCTTGAAGAGGTCCTGGAAATAGGCCGCGCCGATGGGCAGGAGGAAATAGTAGACCATCGAGAAGACCATCAGTCCCCAGAGAAAGAGCGTCTTCTTCCGGTGCAGCTCCTGGAACCGGGGATCGCTGTCGATCGCCTTCCAGTCCATCTGTGCCGCGTCAACCATGGCTTCCTCCTCTGGGTGCCGTTTCCTCGCGGGATCGCCGCCGCCCGCCGCGGCGCCGCCCGACCCGCCGGCTATTGCCTCACGATCGCCTCCGCGGCGGGTTGACGCAGGTCAACGGCCGCCGACCTGCCGCGACGGCCACGGCAGCCCGCGCCCCCGCGCGACTGTCGCGGGCAGGACAATCCGTCGTCAGTCCTTGAACTTCGGCGTCCGCTTCTCGATGAACGCCCCGACGCCTTCGGCGGCGTCGTCGCCCAGCATGTTGCACGTGATCGACCGGCTCGCCGCCGCGTAGGCATCGGCGAGCCGGGCTTCGAGCTGCGAATAGAAGAGCGCCTTGCCGGCGGCGACGACCGCTCGCGGCTTGGCCTTGAGGGCCGCGGCGAGCCGCCCGACCTCGGCATCGAGCTCCGCCGGCGGCACGACGCGGTTGACGAGCCCCCATGCCTTCGCCGTCTCCGCGTCGACGAACTCGCCGGTGAACAGCATCTCGAACGCCCGCTTCCGCGGGACGTTGCGCGACACCGGGACTCCCGGGGTCGCGCAGAAGAGCCCGTAGTTGATGCCCGAGGTCGCGAACCGGGCGTCGGTCGACGCGACGGCCAGGTCGCACGCCGCGACGATCTGGCAACCCGCAGCGGTCGCGATGCCGTGCACCCGCGCGATGACCGGCTGCGGGAGCGCCTGCAGCGCGAGCATCGCGCGGCTGCAGCGCTCGAAGAGATCGCCGACGAAGGCCTCGTTGCGGTTCGACATCATCTCCTTGAGGTCGTGGCCGCCCGAGAACGCGCTGCCCGCGCCCGCGACGACCACCACGCGGACGGCGGCATCCGCCGCAATCGCGTCGAGCGCGCGCTGCAGCTCGTTCAGCATCGCGCGCGAGATCGCGTTGAACTGCCGCGGCCGGTTCAGCGTGAGCGTCGCGACACCGTCGCGGTCCTCGCGCCGGACCGCGGGTTCCGCCGCGACCGCGGCGGCAGGTTCGGGTGCGTTCATGCCGCCTCCGCTATTCGATGGCACTCGTCGACTTCGCCCTGTCGCGGAGCACGAACTTCAGGATCTTGCCGGTCGAGGTCTTCGGCAGCTCGCCGAAGACGACCTTCTTCGGGACCTTGAACCGGGCCAGGTGCTGCTGGCAGTGCGCGATCAGCTCGGCCTCGGTCGTGCTCGCGCCGGGCTTCGTTTCGACGAACGCGCACGGCGTCTCGCCCCACTTCGGGTCGGGCTGAGCGACGACCGCGGCGGCCAGCACCGCCGAATGGCGATAGAGGACGTCCTCGACCTCGAGCGAGCTGATGTTCTCGCCGCCCGAGATGATCACGTCCTTCGAGCGGTCCTTGATCTTCACGTAGCCGTCGGGCTGCATCACCGCGAGGTCGCCCGAGTGGAACCAGCCGCCGGCGAATGCCTCGGCGGTCGCCGCCGGATTCTTGAGGTAGCCCTTCATCGTGATGTTGCCGCAGAACATGATCTCGCCCATCGACTCGCCGTCCCACGGCACCGGCTGCATCGACTCGGGGTCCATCACGGTCATCCCCTCCTCGACCGTGTAGCGAACGCCCTGCCGCCCGTTGCGCTCGGTGCGCGCGCCGATGTCGAGCGCGTCCCATTCGGCGTGCTTCGCGCACACCGCAGCCGGACCGTACGTCTCGGTCAGCCCGTAGACGTGCGTGATGTCGAAGCCCATCCGTTCCATGCCCTCGATGACCGCGGCGGGGGGCGCCGCGGCGGCGACGAGGCAGGACACCTTGTGCCGGATCCCCTCCTTCCACTCGTCGGGTGCGTTGATCAGCATCCCGTGGACGATCGGCGCGCCGCAGTAGTGCGTGACCTTGTGCAGGCGGATCGCATCGAGCACCGCCTTCGCCTCGACCCGGCGCAGGCAGACGTTGACGCCCGCGTTGGCGGCCATCGTCCACGGGAAGCACCAGCCGTTGCAGTGGAACATCGGCAGCGTCCACAGGTAGACCGCGTGCCGCGGCATCCCCCAGTCGATGATGTTCGAGAGGGCGTTCAGGTACGCGCCGCGGTGATGGTAGACGACGCCCTTCGGGTTGCCGGTCGTGCCCGACGTGTAGTTGAGCGAGATCGCATCCCACTCGTCCGCCGGGAGCTTCCAGTCGAACGCGGGGTCGCCGCCGGCGATGAGCGTCTCGTAGTCGACGCTGCCGAGCCGCTTCCCCAGCGGCGCCAGCGGATCTACGATGTCGACGACCGTGAGCTTCGTCTCCAGCGCGGCCAGCGCCTTCTCGACGACCGGCGAGAACTCGAGGTCGGTAATGAGCGCCTTCGCCTCGCCGTGCCTCAGCATGAAGGCGATCGTCTCGGCGTCGAGCCGCGTGTTGAGTGTGTTGAGCACGGCACCCGTCATGGGCACGCCGAAGTGCAGCTCGACCATCTCCGGGGTATTCGCGGCCATCACGGCGACGGTGTCGCCCTTGCCGATGCCCGCCCGGACCAGCGCCGACGCGAGGCGACGGCTCCGCGCGTAGGTCTCCGCCCACGTGTAGCGGCGGTCGCCGTGGATCACGGCGAGCCGCTGCGGATACGTGTACGCGGTGCGCGCGATCAGCGACAGCGGCGACAGCGGCGTGTAGTTGGCGGGATTGCGATCGAGGTCGCGGTCGTAGGGACTGGGACGGGACATGGCGATCCGGACGTGCAGGAAACGGATTCGGGGTGCGACGCGGAACGTCCATGATACTCGCGGCCGGCGGCCCCCTTCACGCCCGGCCGCGCGCCCGCGACGCCCGGCTGCTACCATCTCGCCGAAGCGTTCCTCGCGGCTTCCATGGGTCACCGCCTCTCACGCATCGTCACCCGCACGGGCGACGCCGGGACCACCGGTCTCGGCGACGGGACCCGCGTCGCCAAGGATTCGGCGCGCATCGCGGCGATCGGCGACGTCGACGAGCTCAATTCGACGCTCGGGGTCCTGCTCGCGGAGGAGATCCCGGACGCGCTGCGCGACGTCCTCGTGGCCGTCCAGCACGATCTCTTCGACCTGGGTGGCGAGCTCTCGATCCCGGGGCACGCAGCGCTCGGCGACGCCCACGTCGCACGCCTCGAGGCGGCGGTCGAGCGCTGCAACGCGCCGCTCGCCCCCCTCAAGGAATTCATCCTGCCCGGCGGAACGCGGGCCGCCGCGCTTGCACACGTCGCGCGGACGGTCTGCCGCCGTGCCGAGCGCTCGCTCGTGCGTCTCGCCGCCGATGGACCGGTCGGCGATCCGACCCGGCGCTACCTGAACCGGCTCTCCGATCTGCTCTTCGTCGTCGCACGCACGCTGAACCGTGACGCGGGCCGCGACGACGTCCTGTGGCGGCGCGACCGCGACGGACGCTGAACCGAGCGGCGGTCCGCGCGACGCGGCCGGCCTTTCGGTGGCCGAGCCGCACGACCCGGCAGAGCCTGGGACTTCGGGAGTTCGGGCTGGGCGTCACCCGGTCCAGGGCGACCTGGCGGGCGGATCACCGTGGCGCCCGCGGGGTCAACGTCGGCGATCGCCGACCTCGGCCCTGCCGCGCCCGGATTCCGCTCGGTGTGCTGGCCGGCATGGTTTTGCGGGGACTCCCTGCGCCGGGTCTCTCGGAGCCGCGCGACGGAGCGCCGAGGGGCCTCTCCCCAAGCTGAACCCGATCTCTACCGAGGCGCCTGCCAGATAGACCCGGCGCCGCGTTTCGTTGCCGCCGGCGCTGCGCCGCTGCCGGCGACGCAGCACCCCGCCCCCGCCTTCGCCCAGCAGGCCTCGAGGCTCCGGACCGCCGGCACCGTCTGGCCCGAGGTGTCGCCGGCACCCTCCCCGGGCGGGGCGGGGAAAGGGGCTTCGAGCGTTTCGGGAGCGAGATGGGGCATCGGGTCGGCTGAAAGGCGAAGGGCCGGGAATCCCGGCCCTTCGGCAGCCCGCGTCGGGGGAACGGCGCGGACCGCTGGGGGCCGTTGGGCGTCAGGTGCGAAGGGCGTCGCGCCGCGCGACGACGTTGACGGACCCGAGGGCGACGGCGCGCACGGGCACCGCCACGACGCCCACGCGGGCAGGCTCGACGGCGACCTCGATGGCCGCGGGCGCGTTCGCAAGCGTCGCGTCCTCGCCGCAGGCCCCGCAGAGGCCGACGGGCAGCACGACGGCCACGGCGAGCGTGACCGCGGACAGCGCGGCGGCCGCGACGCCGAAGACGGGCCGGAAGTTCGACGGTGGGTAGCGGTTCATGTTGCGCTCCTCTCGGGGGGTGTGCAGCTTGGATGCCGTCAGGCCCGGATTCGGATTCGTCACGCCGACGCGCTTCCGGGCCGTTGCTTCCCGCGCGTTCGATCGGATCCTAGGAAAAGCCGGAGCGGGCCTCAACCCGCACGCGACGAAGGCGCCATTTCGGGGGCCGAAGCGATCGCGTGCCGGACGAGCCGCGGGACGTCCTCGACGTTCCTCGCCCCGGAAAGGCAAAGGGCCGGACGCTTTGCGGGTGTCCGGCCCTTCGGTTCGCCGCCGGAGGGGGAACCGGCGGTCAGGAGACACGTGACGAGTTCAGCTGCGGAAGCTCGCGCGGTGGGCCCGCACGCGCTCGGGGGTCGCCGCGACGCGTTCGCTGCGCAGACCGACGACCTCGATGCTCGCCGGCACGATCGCGACCTCGATGGCCGCACGCGCGGTCGCCGGGGCGTCCGTGGCCGGAACGGGCGAGAGCGCGGCAGGAATGCCGATGGCGAGCGACATCGTCGCCGCACTGAGCGCGACGGCCGCGACCGCGAACGCGGGCCGGACGCGAAACTTGGGGTAGCGAGCGTAGCGTTTCATGGGTCCCTCCAAAGATGTCGAGCGTTTCCGTCAGCTTGGATGCGGCGTCCCGGGGTCTCGGATTCGACCTCCCTGAGGGAGCGCCGTCCGCCGTTGCTTGTTGGGACGCATCCTCCGGCGGCGCGCCGGCGGCGGCAATGCCGTTGCGACGAAGCGGAAGATTCGCGGCGCGAGCGCCACCTCGGCACGACGAAGCGCGAGCCCCACGGCACGGCCGGGGAGTCGGGACGCGGTCAGCCCGCGCGACGAAGCGCCTGGTCGATCGCGCCGAAGACCGAGCGACCCGCGGCGTCGAGCATCTCGATGCGCACGCGATCGCCGAAGCGCATGAACGGCGTGACGGGCTTGCCTTCGAGAATCGTCTCGACGACGCGCTGCTCCGCGATGCACGAGTAGCCGACGCCGCCACGGGCCGCGGGACGTCCCGGGCCGCCGGCCTCCCGGTTCGACACGGTGCCGGAGCCCACGATGCTGCCCGCGCCGAGCGCGCGCGTCTTCGCGACGTGCGCGATCAGCGTCGGAAAGGAGAACGTCATGTCGACGCCGGCGTTCGGCCGTCCAAAGAGCACGCCGTTGAGATGCGTGACGAGCGGCAGGTGGACCTTGCCGTCGCGCCACGCGTCGCCGAGCTCGTCGGGCGTCGCCGCGACCGGCGAGAACGCGCTCGCGGGCTTCGACTGGAGGAAGCCGAAGCCCTTCGCGAGCTCCGCGGGGATCAGGTTGCGGAGGCTCACGTCGTTCGCGAGCAGCACGAGACGGATGCGGCGCGCGGCCTCGTCGGCACTCGCGCCCATCGGCACGTCGCCCGTGATCACGGCCACCTCGGCTTCGAAGTCGACGCCCCACGCTTCGTCGGCGTGCACGATGTCGTCGCGCGCGCCGAGCATGTGATCGGACGCTCCCTGGTACACGAGCGGGTCCGTCCAGAACTCGGGCGGCATCGTCGCGCCGCGCGCGCGCCGCACGAGCTCCACGTGGTTCACGTAGGCGGAGCCGTCGGCCCACTGATAGGCCCGCGGCAGCGGCGCCATCGCGTGTGCCGGATCGAATGGCACCGCATCGGCCAGCCAGCCCGCATTCAATTCGGCGGCGATCGCCTCGAGCCCGGGCGCG
>DASQBO010000003.1:0-6509 GCA_035635175.1 Casimicrobiaceae bacterium
CGACAAGCCGTTCGTCGCGGTCAACTGCGGCGCAATTCCGGAGCCGCTCCTCGAGTCCGAGCTCTTCGGCCACGCCCGCGGCGCGTTCTCCGGCGCCGTGCAGGCGCACAAGGGGCTGTTCCAGGCTGCGGACGGTGGCACGATCTTCCTCGACGAGATCGGAGACATGCCGCTCGCGCTGCAGGTCAAGCTGCTTCGCGTGCTGCAGGAAGGCGAGGTGCGGCCGGTCGGCTCGACGCAGCCGCTGCCGGTCGACGTGCGCGTGATCTCGGCGACGCATCGTGACCTCGACGCCCAGAAGGCGGCGGGCCAGTTCCGCGAGGACCTCTATTACCGGCTCAACGTGGTCTCCCTCAAGCTGCCCGCGCTGGCGGACAGGAGGGAGGACATTCCGCTCCTGGCGACGCACTTCCTCCGGCGTCTCGCCGAGCGCTACAAGCGGCCCGCGCCGACGCTCGCGCCGGACGCGATGGCGGCCCTGATCGCGGCGCCGTGGCCCGGCAACGTGCGCCAGCTCCTGAACCTCCTCGAGCAGGCGGTCGCGCTCGCGACGACGAACGTGATCCCCGCGTCGCTGATCCAGAGCTCGCTCCGGGAGGACGCGAGCGCGCTCGTGCCGTTCGAGGAGGCGCGCAAGGAGTTCGAGCGCGACTACCTCGTGCGCCTGCTCAAGATCACGGGCGGCAACGTGACGCAGGCTGCGCTTCTCGCAAAGCGCAACCGCACCGAGTTCTACAAGCTGCTGCAGCGCCACCGCCTCGAGCCGGCGATGTTCAAGGAAGGCAAGGCGCCCTGACGCTCGTCGGGAAGCCGGTATGGCGCGGGCCGCGCGGCGGTGGTCGTCGCACCGCGGTCGCGGAGGCGATCCCCGTCCCGCGCAAATTCCATTTCGCGTGTCGCTGCGTGGCGACAACATTATTCGTTTCTCGTCAGCGATTTAACGCAAATGACACACAACGTGTCGGTGAAATGCGACAACGGGTGCATGTTCGGCACGCGTTGTCGTCTGCAATCGCCGTGCCGGCACGGGGCGTTTGTGAATGAGGATCCGTATCTTCGCTGCGTCCAACCTCGCTGCGCAGTGCTTGGCACGTGCATTGCTTGTATGTAAGCGACGAACGCTGACCCCGACTCACGAGCATGAACGGCTTCTCGCCCGAATTCGCGCAACTTTGGCTCGCCGACCGGTCGACACCGTCCGAAGGCGCGGCCGCGGAGCGTAGCGACGAGACTCTGACCCCGTCGCAGCGGGAGGCGCTCGACGAGCTCGCGGAGCGGGTGTCGGCCGCGCGCTCGGTCTACTGACAGTTACCTCGACGGCCGCCGCCCGGCGAAGCGGCGCGCCGTGCCGGACCCCGACGGGGCCCGGGTTTGCCGAATCCCCCTTGCCCGCTAACTTCCTCCCGGCGGGCTTTTTTTTGGCCGCAGGCAACGTGCTCGGCGGCCCCCGCTCACACCGCGCAGCCTCCGCACCGTCGGACCGATTCGGTGCGTCGGGGGTCGGCCGCCCTGCGGTGTTCGCATGGGCTCCGATCCCCACTCGAATCGCTCGTGGGGCCCTGGCGAGCCGCTCACACCGCGCGGCCTCCGCACTGCTAGACGGATCGAACCGCCTTGTGGGTCGGCCGCCCTGCGGTGTTCGCGATTGCTCGCTCCCCCATGGCGCTTCGCGCCCGGTTCGGCCTCCGCACCGACCGGTTGGATCGTGAGATCGAGCCGTCGGCCTCCGAACGCGCTCGCGATTGCTCCGATCCCCTGCGCACTGCGCGCGCGGGGCCCCTCTCCGCCGCTCGCGCGTTCCCCCTCTCCGCCGCTCACACCGCGCGGCCTCCGCACTGTTAGACGGATCGAACCGCCTCGTGGGTCGGCCGCCCTGCGGTGTTCGCGTTTGCCCGCTCCCCCTTGGCGCTTCGCGCCCGGGGCCCCGGCGAGCCGCTCACACTGCTACCGGCGCCTTGATTGCGGGGTGCGACTGGTAGCCCGCGAACTCGACGTCCTCGAAGCGATAGTCGAACAGCGATTGCGGCTTGCGGTGCAGCACGAGCTTCGGCAGCGGATACGGTGCCCGGGCCAGCTGCGTGTCGACCTGCTCCAGGTGATTGAGATAGAGGTGGCAGTCGCCGCCGGTCCAGACGAAATCTCCGACGTCGAGGTCGCACTGATGCGCGACCATGTGCGTGAGCAGCGCATACGACGCGATGTTGAAGGGAACGCCGAGGAAGATGTCGCAGCTCCGCTGGTAGAGCTGGCACGAGAGGCGTCCGCCCGCGACGTAGAACTGGAAGAGCAGGTGGCAAGGCGGCAGCTTCATCCGGGGGATGTCGCCGACGTTCCACGCCGACACGATGAGCCGGCGCGAATCGGGGTTGCGCCGGAGCTCGTCGACGACGTTCGCCATCTGGTCGACGTGCCGGCCGTCGGGCGCGGGCCAGCTGCGCCACTGGTAGCCGTACACGGGACCGAGCTCGCCCTGCGCGTCCGCCCATTCGTCCCAGATCGTGACGCCCGCGGCCTGCAGCGAGCGGACGTTGGTCTCGCCGCGCAGGAACCACAGGAGCTCGTGCACGATCGACTTCGTGTGCACCTTCTTGGTCGTGAGGAGAGGGAAACCCTCGCGCAGGTCGAAGCGCATCTGGTAGCCGAACACCGAGAGCGTTCCCGTGCCGGTGCGGTCGGCCTTGCGGAAGCCGTGGTCGCGGACGTGCCGCATGAAGTCGAGGTACGCGCGCATGGAAAATGGGAAGATCGCGGACTGCGGGAGGCCGGCTTCGAATCGCATTGTAGCTTCCCGCCGCCGCCGCGGGCGTCGCGGCGACCGTTCGTCGGGCGGCGCGCGCGTTGCCGCGGCGGCCCTTGACACGGGAGCGGCCCGCGGCGCAGGATGCGACAACATGACTAGTCGTTTAGTTATATAAACCGACTCCCGTTGCCGCCATGCGACCGAGCTACGCGCGTGCGATTCCCCGACCCTGGCGCCGGACGGCGAGCATCTTCGTCGCGCTCGGCGACCCGCACCGGCAGCGCATCGTGCTGATGTTCGAGCCGGGCGAGCGCTTGAACGTGGCCCAGATCGTCGCCGCGTCGACGTTGTCCCGCACGGCGGTGTCCCACCACCTGCGCGTGCTGCGCGACGCGGGAGTGCTCCGCCACGAGAAGGTGGGAAAGGAAGTCCGGTACTGGGCCGACCCGGCCGCCGTCCGCACCGCGCTCGAGGCGGTGCTCGATTATCTCGACGCCTGAGGAGAGTCGAGCCGTGCACGCGCCCAACCAGTTCGATCTCCTCCGGGAGCGCCGCTTCGCCCCCTTCTTCTGGACCCAGTTCCTGGGCGCCGGCAACGACAACGTGTTCAAGAACGCGTTCGTGGTGTTCGTGACCTTCGAGGCGGCGGCCTCGATGCAGCTCGACGCGGGGACGGTCGTCAACCTGATCGGCGCCGTGTTCATCCTCCCGTTCATGCTGTTCTCGGCCACGGCCGGGCAGCTCGCCGACAAGCTCGAGAAGTCGCGGCTCATCCGCTGGATCAAGCTCTTCGAGATCGCGATCATGCTGATCGGCGCCCTGGGCTTCTGGCAGCAGAGCATCCCGCTCCTGTTCGCCGCGCTCGCGCTCCTCGGCGTCCACTCGACGCTGTTCGGCCCCGTCAAGTACGCGATCCTCCCGCAGCACCTCCGCCCGGAGGAGCTCGTCGGCGGGAACGGGCTGGTCGAGATGGGAACGTTCGTCGCGATCCTGCTCGGAACGATCGCCGGCGGCCTCGTGGTGGCGGTCAAGCCCTTCGGCCTCGCCGCCGCCTCGGCGCTGATCCTCGCGATCGCCGTGCTGGGCTGGCTCGCGAGCCGCGCGATCCCCGCCACCCCCGCGGTGGCCCCCGACCTGACGATCAACTGGAATCCGGCCAGCGAGACCTGGCGCAACCTGCGGATCGGCCGCGAGAACGTCGTCGTGTGGCGCTCGATGCTCGGCATCTCGTGGTTCTGGTTCTACGGCGCCATCTACCTGGCTCAGCTGCCGGCGTTCACCCGCGACGTGCTGGGCGGCGGTGAGCACGTGTTCACGCTGCTGCTCGCGGTCTTCTCGGTCGGCATCGGCGCGGGCTCGCTCCTGTGCGAGCGGCTCTCCGGACGCAAGGTCGAGATCGGCCTCGTCCCGTTCGGCTCGATCGGCCTCACGCTCTTCGCCGTCGACCTGTGGCTCGCGAGCCGGCATCTCGTGCCGCAGGCGGATCCGGGCGTGAGCGCGTTCCTCGCGCAACCCGCGCACTGGCGCGTGCTCGCCGACGTGCTGCTCCTGGGCGCGTTCGGCGGCTTCTACACGGTTCCGCTCTACGCGCTGATCCAGTCGCGATCGGCGCCGTCGCACCGGTCGCGCATCATCGCCGCCAACAACATCATGAACGCGCTGTTCATGGTCGTGTCGGCCGGCGTCGCGATCGGCCTCCTCAAGGCCGGGCTCACGATTCCCGAGCTCTTCCTCGTCGTCGGGCTGCTCAACGCGGCGGTCGCGGTCTACATCTACGCGCTCGTCCCCGAGTTCCTGATGCGGTTCCTCGCCTGGCTCCTGGTCCACACGTTCTACCGCGTCGAGAAGGAGGGCCTGGAGCGGATCCCGGAGGAGGGCGCGTGCGTGCTCGTCTGCAACCACGTGAGCTACGTCGATGCGGTGGTGATCGCCGCGTGCGTGCGGCGGCCGGTGCGCTTCGTGATGGACCACCGGATCTTTGCGATCCCGCTCCTCGCGTTCATCTTCCGCACGATGCGGACCATCCCGATCGCGTCGGCCAAGGAGGACGCCGCGATGAAGGAGCGCGCGTTCGCCGGGGTCGCGGAGGCGCTGCGCAACGGCGAGGTGGTCGGCATCTTCCCCGAAGGCAGGCTGACCGACACCGGGGAGCTCAATCCGTTCCGCCCCGGCATCCGGGAGATCGTCGACACGACGCCGGTGCCGGTGATCCCCCTCGCGCTGCGCGGGCTCTGGGGGAGCTTCTTCAGCCGCTCGGCGAACGGCAAGGCGATGCGGCGGTGGCGCGGAATGTTCTCGCGGATTGCGCTCGTCGCGGCGCCGCCGTTGCCGCCCGAGCAGGTGACGCTCGACGGCCTGCGGGCGACGGTGCTCGCGCTGCGCGGCGAGCGACGGTAGACGAAGAGGCGGAGGCAGCGCATGAGCGGCGAGCGCGACGCGATCTTCGATTGGGCCGAGGCCGGACGGCTCGAGCCGGGCCACGTGGCGCAAGCGCTGCGCATTGCCGGCGCGATTCCGGGCGCGGCGGAATGGCGACGCTTCCTCGACCGGCTACTCGTCGGCGTCGGCGTCGTGCTGATCGGCGCCGGCGTGATCTTCTTCGTCGCCGCGAATTGGCAGGCGCTCGGGCGCTTCGCCAAGTTCGCGCTGGTTGAGGTGCCGATCGTCGTCGCGCTGGCCGCATGCTGGCGCTTCGGCCTCGAGTCGCTCGCCGGCAAGGCGGCGCTCGTCGCCGCGGCGCTCCTGACCGGAGCGCTGCTCGCGCTCGTGGGGCAGATCTACCAGACGGGCGCCGACACCTGGGAACTCTTCGCGGCGTGGGCCGCGGCGATCGCGGTCTGGGTCGCGGTCGCGCGGATGCCGGCGCTGTGGCTGCTGTGGCTCGCGCTGATCGACATCGCGCTCACCCTTTGCTTCAACACGTTCGGCGGCATCCTTGGCTTCGTGTTCGGCACGCGCGAGACACTGTGGGCCCTGTTCGCGGTGAACACCGCGGCGCTCGCCGCGTGGGAGGGGCTGGCGGCGTCCGGCGTCCGCTGGCTGCGCGAGCGCTGGGCCGTCCGCGCGCTCGCGACGGCCGGCGGCGCGGCGATCACGTGGCTCGCGGCGGCGGCCGCGCTCGATTTCGTTCGCGCCGGCACCTGGGACCTCGTCGCGTACGGCGCCTGGCTCGCCGCCGTCTACGCGGCGTATCGACGCCGCAGCGCGGATCTGTACATCCTCGCGGGCGCCGTCCTGAGCGTGATCGTCGTCGTCACCGTGACGCTGGCGCGGCACATGCTCGAGCGGGAGACCGCGGGCAGCTTCCTCTTCATCGGACTCGTCGTCGTCGCGATGGCCGCCGCAGGCGCCTGGTGGCTGCGCCGGGTCGCGGCCGAGGCGTCTTCATGAGCGCCAACGACCCGCGCGACCGCGCGGCGCTGTGGGACCGCCTGCGCTCCGCCGGCCTCGTCACGGGCGACTGTCCCGTGGCCGAAGGCACGCCGGCGCCATGGTACGTGCGCACGATGGTTGGTGTCGCCGGGTGGATCGCGGCGGCGTTCCTGCTCGGCTTCGTCGGGACGGCGCTCGCGTTCGTGGCGAGAAGCGGTCCCGCGGCGGTGACCGTCGGCCTCCTGCTGTGCGCGGCGGCGGTCGCCGCGCTCCTGGTGTTGTCGCGGCAGGAGTTCTTCGCGCAGTTCGCCCTCGCGGTGAGCCTCGCGGGGCAGGCGCTCGTCGCCGGAGGTCTGATGCAGACGTTCCCGGGTCACGATGGCGCCGTGTATGTCGC
>DASQBO010000004.1:0-2348 GCA_035635175.1 Casimicrobiaceae bacterium
GACCGCGCCCGAGCGCACCTTCTCGATCCGGTCCTGCGCGGTCACGCGGACGTATTCGACGCCGAGCGCGACGTCGAGGTCGGCGGCGAGCGTCGCGACCACCGCGTGGCAGAGATCGAGCGAATAGCCGACCGGCCGCGCGTCGGGGCCGAGATAGGAGAACGGGATCGCGTTCTCGCGGTAGCCGAGGCGGACGACCTGCGTGTCGTGGATCCGCGCGAGCCGGCCCGCCAGCGCGTCGGGCCATTCGCGCGGCGCGGCAGTCGCGACGCCCGCGCCGCACGCGAGCGCGAGCCCGAGCGCGACGGCGACGCGCGCGAGAGCGCTCATTCCGCCGGCGCCGGCGCGGGCGACAGCACGTCCGCGTCCTCGGGCAGCGGCGGCCCGAGCGCGCGTTCCCACTTCGCGACCACCGCCGATGCGATGCCGTTGCCGATCACGTTGGTCGCGGTCCGCCCCATGTCGAGGAACTGGTCGATCCCCATGATCAGGAGGAGCCCCGCCTCGGGCAGCCCGAACAGCGGCAGCACCGCGGCGACGACGACGAGCGACGCGCGGGGGACGCCGGCGACGCCCTTCGACGACAGCATCATCACGAGCAGGAGCGCGACCTGCTGGCCGAACGACATCTCGATGCCGTAGGCCTGCGCGATGAACAGCGCCGCGAACGCCTGGTAGATCATCGAGCCGTCGAGGTTGAACGAGTAGCCGAGCGGGAGCGTCAGCGCCGTCACGCGCTCGTCGACGCCGAAGCGGTCGAGGCGCTCCATGAGCTTCGGGTACGCGGCCTCGCTCGACGCCGTCGTGAACGCGATCAGCATGGGCTCGCGGACGGTCGCGAGCAGCGAGAACACGCGGCCGCCGAGGAACAGGAAGCCGGCGCCGATCAGCACGACCCACAGCACGACGAGGCTCGCGTAGAACGTGCCGATGAACTTGCCGTAGGTCGCGAGCACGCCGATGCCCTGCGTCGTGATCGCCGCGGCGACCGCGCCGAACACGCCGAGCGGCGCGAACAGCATCACGTACTCGGTGACCTTCAGCATCGCGTGCGCGACCCCGTCGACGAACGCCACGACGGTGGTCGCCGTCTTCTCCGCGAGCGCGGTCAGCGCGACGCCGAAGAACACGCTGAAGACGAGGATCTGCAGAATCTCGTTCGTCGCCATCGCCTCGAAGAAGCTCTTCGGAAAGACGTGGACGATGAATTCCTTGAAGCTCAGGCTGCCGGTCTTGAGGTTGGTCGCGAGCCCGGCGTCGGGCAGCGGCAGGTTCAGGTTCGCGCCGGGCTGGAACAGGTTCGCGAGGACCATGCCGAGCAGCAGCGACACGAGCGACGCCGAGACGAACCAGGCGAGCGCCTTGAGTCCGATGCGCCCGACGGTCTTCGAGTCTCCGGTGCCGGCGATGCCCGCGACGACCGTCGCGAACACGAGCGGTGCGATGATCATCTTGATCAGCCGCAGGAAGATGTCGGCGAGGATGCCGAAGTAGCCCGCGATCGTCGCGCCGGCGGCGGCGTCGGCCGCCATCTCGTGCGCAAGGTGGCCCGCGAGCACGCCGGCGACGGCGGCGACGAGGATCAGGATCGTGAGCTTCGAGCGCATCGGAACACCCCCGGCGTCCACCCGCCAGCCGCCATCGTATCAACCGCACGCCCGCGCCGGGCGTCATGGGTCGCGGGGAAGGAGTCTGCGCCGGGTTTGACCACCGTCAACGTCAGCGGGGCCGGGGGCGTTATAAAAGGGCTGCCGGCGCCAGGGAGTGCCGGTGGTTGCAGCCCGGGCGAAGGTCGGCGCCTGCGGCTCCGGGGTGGACCCATGCGGCGCGCCATCGGGGTGTCGCTCGGGCCACGGCTAGCCGACTCACCTAAGGAGAGATGCATGAACAGACTATTGATGGCGGCGGTCGCCGGCGCGTTTGCCGTGACCGCGGCGGCGCAGGCGCCCGCACCCGCTGCCGACACGAAGGCCAAGCAGGAAGCGGTCAAGGCAACGACCGAGGCGGCAACGAAGGCGGAAGGCGCCAAGGCTGCCGCGGGCTCCGCCGAGGCAGCGAAGACCAAAGGGCAGCCGAAGGCGCTCGCCGGCAAGGAAACCAAGCAGCAGGCGGTCGGGTCCGTGACCAAGCAGACCGCGGGCACGGGCTACGGCGAGGCGGCGGCGGCGGCCTCGGCGAAGGCCGCGGAGGACAAGTCGGCGCGCAAGGAGAAGCCGAAGCCGCAACTGCAGAGCCCGGCGATGAAAGAGGCCGCGAAGCCCTGAGGCACTGACGCGAGCGCAACGCTCGCACGGGCCGCTTCTCCGCGCGAAGAAGCTTCGCGCGGGCGAGCGGCCCGATCTTTTCTG
>DASQBO010000005.1:0-11930 GCA_035635175.1 Casimicrobiaceae bacterium
GGTTTCATGTCCGTCCGGCTGGAGGTCTTCAAGCATCCGGCGCAGCCGTTGCCGCGCCTCGAACAATCTCGACTTCACCGTCTTCTCGTCGATCTCGAGGATCTGGCCGATCTCCTGATAGCTGCATTCCGAGAAGTGCCGCAGCGTGATGACCGTCCTGTCCGCGATCGACATCCGCATCAGCGCGCTCCGGATCCTGCGCGCGACCTCGGCCTCCCCGGCACGCCGCTCCGGGTTCCCGCGCTCGCTGTCCGGGAGTTCCACATCCTCGTCCAGCGCTTCCTCCCGCCCGCTGCGACGGAGCCGGTTGAGGGCTTCGTTGACCGCGATCCGGTAGATCCAGCTGAAGAACTTGTGCTGACCATCGTATTCGTCGAGCCGCTCCGCGACCTTGAGGAAGACGTCCTGCGCGACGTCGCTTGCATCTTCGGGCTTCCGCAGCACCCACAACGCCGCGTTGTAGATCGGCCGCTGGTAGCGGATGATCAGCTCGGCGAACGCCTCCCGGTCCCCCTTCCGAAAGCGCGCCAGAAGGAGCTGGTCGGTGCCGTCGTCCACAATTACACGCGGGCGCGGAAAAGGTTGGACCGCCGGGTCACTTCGCAGCCTCGATCTCGAACAGCCGATCGAAACCCGAGTAGCCGAAGATGTCCTGGAGGTGCCGGCTGACCCCGGCGAGCCGGAGCTTGCCGCCGGTGGCCATCAGCCGCTTCTGCGTCTTGAGAAGCACGCCCAGGCCCGCGCTCGAGATGTATTCGAGCCCCCGACAGTCCAGCGTGACGGTTCCCCCGACCCCGTCGAGGAACGCCTGCGCGTTGGGCGCCTCGGCCGCGTCCAGCCGGCCGGAAATAACTATATTCCCATCAGGGCTTTTTTCGATCGCGAACATCGCTTCCCCCTGCCGCGCGCGGCCTATGCGCCGGCCAGCGTCTTCCGCAGCGTGATCCGGCTCTCCCGGCTCTCCCGCGAGTACTCATATTCGACCGAGTCCACGAGCCGCCGGACCAGGTGCAGCCCCAACCCTCCCGGGCGGCGCTGCTCGATCGGCAGGCTCACGTCGACGTCGGGCGCCTTCGTGACGTCGAACGGCTCGACATCATAGTCCGTCAGCGTCACTTCGACACCGCCCGCGAGGCCCCCGAGTCCGATCCGGACGCGGGCCTCGGTCCCCTTGCTGTATTTGACCATGTTGGTGAAGAGCTCCTCCACGGCAAAGTCGACGGTTGGCAGGAGGCTCGCGTCGATACCCTGTTGCGCGAACTCCTCCCTGATGAACGCGAAGATGGCGGGGAGCGCGTCGAAGCTTCGTCCGAACGTCCGCGAGGCCGTCACGGCCGCGCCTCGCGCCGGACGAGCACCGCCGTCATGTCGTCGTCCTGCGGCGCGCCCTGGCCGAACGCGTCGACCTCGCGCTCGAGCGCGCGCAGGAGCTCGCGCAACGGCGCGTCGCGGTGCGCCGCGACGAGCGCCCGCACGCGGTCCTCGCCGAAGAGCTCGCCGCCTGCGCTCCGGTACTCGTAGAAGCCGTCGGAGAGGAGCACGAGGATGTCGCCGGGCTCGAACGGCAGTTCGATCGCGGGTCGGACGCTCGCGAGCGGCAGCGCGCCCAGCGGGAAGCTCGTCGGACGATGCGAGGTCCACGTCGCGGTCGCGGCCTGGAAGACGAGGATGGGGCCCTGCCCTCCGCTGTGGAAGCGCAGCCGGTGCGTCCGGGGGTCGAGCAACCCGATGAACGCCGTGATGAAGCGGTCGGGGGGCAGCGTTTCCGCGAGCCGGTTGTTGACCTCGACGTAGGCGGCGTCGAGTTCCGCACCGAGCCCGAACGCGACGCGGAGCATCGCGTGCATCTGCGTCACCGAGAGCGCGGGCGCGATCCCGTGCCCGGTCGCGTCGCCCAGCACGACGAGCAGGCCGCCCGCGAGCGGAGCGAGGTCGAAGGTGTCTCCGCCCGTCAACTCCGCCGGCCGCGACGCGCCGCAGACGTCGTAACCGGGGACGACGGGCATCGTCGCCGGCAGCGTGCTCATCTGGACCTCGCGCGCCATCTCGAGCGCCTGCCGCATCCGCTCGCCTTCGATCACCGCCTCGGTCATCCGCACGCGCTGCAGCGCCACCGCGCACTGCGCGGCCAGCGCCGTCGCGACCGTTTCGTCCTCGGCGTCGAACACGCCGTCCTTCTTGTTCAGCACCTGCATGACGCCGACGAGGCCGCCCTTGTGGTCGATCAACGGCAGCGTGAGCATGCACCGGGTGCGGTAGCCCGAGGCGCGGTCGACGCCCTGGTCGAACCGCGGATCGGCGTAGCAGTCGGGGACGTTGATCGTCTGGCGGTCGCGCGCGCAGGCGCCGACCAGGCCCGCTCCGAAGGGGACGCGGACGGGTTTCAAGCCCGTGGCGACCTCGAGCACGAGCTCGCCCGTCGCGGCGTCGTGCAGCCACACCGATCCGCGATCGGCGTTCAGCACCTGCTTGGCCGCGGCGACGACCTCGCTCAGCATGGTCATCAGATCGAACGGCGCGGCGAGCGCGCTCGTCACGCCCAGGATCCTCCGGAGGTCGCGCGACGAGAGGCGGCGCGGGCGGGTCCGTGCGCTCATGCCGCGGCAATGTAACAGAGGTCGGCGGGGCGAGCGCGTTGCCGCAGCGCAGCACCTCTCGCCGAGCGTTGCGCCTATGATCGCGGTTCCCCGCCTCCCCAAAAGCGCATGCCCGCCCCGCCGCCGCTGCTCGACGTGACCGGCACCGTGTCGATCGCCGACGCCCGGGCCATCCGGTTGGAGGTCGAGCAGATCCTCGTCGCGACCTTCGGCGCCGAGCGCCTCGACCTCGCGCTCCTCCACGCCGGGTTCGAACTCGTCGATCGCCTCTTTGCCGGCACGCATCCGGGCTATCTCGCCTGCGACATGCCGTACCACGATCTGCGCCATTCGCTCGACACGGCGCTCATCACGGCGCGCATCGTCGCGGGCTGCGTGCGGGACGGCTCGGGCGCCGCCGGCTCGATCACTGCGGAACAAGGCCTGCTCGGCGTCCTGCTCGCGCTGCTGCACGACGTCGGCTACCTGCGCGAGACGGCCGAGGCGACGCTCGTCGGCCCGCAGCTCATGCCCGAGCACGAGGCGCGCGGCGTCCGCTTCGCGGCGCGCTGGCTCCGGACGACCACGCTCGCGGGCAGCGCGCCGCTCGCGACGCTGATCGAGGCGACGCGCCTCGGCACCGATTGCGAGCGGGTGTTCGCGACGCACGACGCCTCGGCCGTCGCGGTCGGCTCCATGCTGGGCAGCGCGGACCTCGTGAGCCAGATCGCGGACCCGTGGTACATCGAGCGCTGCTACCACCATCTCTATCCCGAGCTCGTGCTCGCCGGGCTCGACCGCCGGCGCCTCCCCTGCGGAGGAGAGGAGCCGATCTATCGCGACGCGCTCGATCTCGTCGCGAAGACCCGGGGCTTCTGCGAGGCGGTCATCCGCGACCGGTTGCGCTCGAGCTTCCACCCGGTCGCCCACGGCCTCGCGGCGTACTTCGGCGGCGCCGACCCCTACGCCGATGCGATCGGCCGCAATCTCGACCGGCTCGCGCGCATCGCCGCCGACGGCGGAGCGGGACTCATCGGTGGCGAGCCGCCGACGACGACGCGCGATCTCGCCTCGGTCTATGGCGATCGGCGGCCGCGCGGCGATCACTGATCCGGCGGGACAGCGCGCCGGCGTGACGACGTGCGGCGTCACGCCGGCGCGAGCACCCGCGCGAGAAAGGCGCGGATCGCCTCGACCTCCTCCCAGACGACAGAGTGCGGCATCGGGTAGGTGTGCCACTCCACCGCGTAGCCGGCGGCGGCGAGCGCGCGCCGGGTCGATTCGCCCCATTCCGGCCGCACGACGGGATCCATCGTGCCGTGCGCCATGAAGATCGGCAGGTCGCGGTTTGCGGCGGCGGCTTCGGCGGCGAGGCTGTCGGGAAGCGGGAGATAGGTCGACAGCGCGACGATGCCAGCGAGCCGCTCCGCGTGGCGCAGGCCCGCGAAGAGCGCGATCGCACCGCCCTGCGAGAACCCGGCGACGACGATCCGATTCGCGGCGACGCCGCGCGCCTTCTCGCGCGCGACGAGCCCTTCGACCGCCGCCTGCGACTGCCGTACTCCGAGCACGTCGGCGCGGTTGGCGAGATCGGCGGCGTAGATGTCGTACCACGCGCGCATCGGGAAGCCGTTGTTGATCGTCACGGGCCGCACCGGCGCGTGGGGGAACACGAAGCGGACCGACAGCGTCTCCGGCAGCCGCATCTCCTCGACGATCGGGACGAAGTCGTTACCGTCGGCGCCGAGGCCGTGCAGCCACACCACGGACGCGTCGGGGCGGGCCCCCGTTTCGAGCTCGATCGAGGGCAGCAGGGATGCGGTCATGGCGGGAATCGTCGTCGCGGCCATCGGGCCGCCGCGCATTCTACCCGCCGTTTGGTAGGATCGACGCCCCGCCGCGGAAGCCCCGACGACGCAGGATCTGATACACGGCCCCATTCCGCGACACGTCTTGACGATGGCCGCTCCCATCGCCGCGGGCGTGCTGCTGCAGACGCTGTACTACATCGTCGACCTCTACTTCGTCGCTCAACTCGGCGACGCGCCGATCGCCGGCGTGAGCGCCACGAGCCCGGTGACGTTCGTCGTCTTGGCGCTGACGCAGATTCTCGGCGTCGGCACGGTCGCGCTGATGTCGCACGCGGTGGGCCGGAAGGACCGAGGATGCGAGCCATGTGTTCAACCAGTCCGTTGCGCTGGCGGCGCTGTGCGCCGCGGCGACCTCGCGGGCGGCGTCTTCGGCCTGGCCGTCGCTCGTGTCGAGCGCGTCGCGCCTGCTGCTCTTCGCCGTCCCGGCAGTGTGGCTGTCGCGGCAGCCCGGCTTCCGCCTCGTCGATCTCTGGCATCTCTCGGGGGCGACGGTGCGCCTGCAGGCGGTCCTGAGCCTTCTGCTGCTGCGCCGGGAATTCCGCTCGCGCCTCGCGTCGTTGCGATCGCTCTCCGCCGCCTCCAACTGAGCGGTCGAAGTGCGCGCGGCAAATTGCCCCTGACCCCATGGTGGCGTAAACTGCGCGCCCATTCCCGCCGGTGACACAATCACCTCCGGGAGCGTAGCGGCACCCATCCGGCGGCCGCGCGGCCCAAAAAACACGATTTTTTGCGGAGCTTCACCCCATGGCTTCTGCCGCCCACGTCCTCCGCGACGTCTCGCTCGACGACAAGTATTCCCTCGACGCGGGTCGCGTCTTTCTCACCGGCGCCCAGGCGTTCGTCCGGCTCCTGATCCTGCAGCGGCAGCGCGACGCGCTCGCCGGGCTCGACACGGCCGGCTTCGTCTCAGGTTACCGTGGCTCGCCGCTCGGTGCGCTCGACCAGTCGCTGTGGAAGGCGAAGCCCTTCCTCGACCGCGCGCACATCCGGTTCCAGCCGGGGCTGAACGAGGACCTCGCGGCGACGGCGATCTGGGGCTCGCAGCAGGTCAACATGTACCCGGGCGCGAAGTACGACGGCGTCTTCGCGATGTGGTACGGCAAGGGACCGGGCGTCGACCGCTGCGGCGACGTGTTCAAGCACGCTAACCACGCGGGCACCTCGAAGCACGGCGGCGTCCTAGTGCTGGCCGGCGACGACCACGGTGCCAAATCGTCGACGCTGCCGCACCAGTCCGACCACATGTTCTCCGCGGCGATGCTGCCGGTGCTCTACCCGTCCTCGGTGCAGGAGATCCTCGACCTCGGCCTCCACGGCTGGGCGATGTCGCGCTACTCCGGCCTCTGGGTCGGCTTCAAGTGCGTGGCGGACACCGTCGAGAGCTCGGCGTCGGTCGACGTCGACCCCGCGCGCACGCCGATCGTCGTGCCCGACGACTTCCCGCTGCCGCCCGACGGCGTGTCGATCCGGTGGCCCGACCCGTTCCTCGCGACCGAGGCGCGGATGCAGAACTACAAGGTCTACGCGGCGCTCCACTACTGCCGAGTCAACCAGCTGAACCGGGTCGTCATCGATTCGCCGAAGCCGCGGCTCGGCATCATCACGAGCGGCAAGAGCTACCTCGACGTCCGCCAGGCGCTGGACGACCTCGGCATCAGCGAGCGGGACGCGGCCGAGATCGGCATCCGCGTCTACAAGATCGCGATGACGTGGCCGCTCGAGCCCGAGGGCGTCCGCCAGTTCGCCGAGGGCCTCGAGGAGATCCTCGTCGTCGAGGAGAAGCGGCAGGTCGTCGAGTACCAGCTGAAGGAACAGCTCTACAACTGGCGCGACGACGTGCGGCCGCGCGTGGTCGGCAAGTTCGACGAGAAGGGCGAGTGGATGCGTCCGCACGGCGACTGGCTCCTGCCCTCGCTCTCCGAGCTCACGCCGGCGATGATCGCGCGCGTGATCGCGCAGCGGATCGAGCGGCTCGGCCTGCAGCCGCGACAGGCGGAGAAGATCAAGGCTCGCGTCGACTGGATCAACGCGAAGGAGAAGGCTCTCGAGAAGCCGCGGATCACGCTGGAGCGGCAGCCGTGGTTCTGCTCCGGCTGCCCGCACAACACGTCGACCCGGGTGCCCGAAGGAAGCCGGGCGACCGCCGGCATCGGCTGTCACGTGATGGCGATCTGGATGAACCGCAACACCAGCACGTACACGCACATGGGCGCCGAAGGCGTGCCGTGGATCGGGCAGGCGCCGTTCACGAACGAGAAGCACGTGTTCGCGAACCTCGGCGACGGCACCTACTACCACAGCGGCATCCTCGCGATCCGCGCGGCGGTCGCGGCGGGGGTGAACATCACCTACAAGCTGCTCTACAACGACGCGGTCGCGATGACCGGGGGCCAGCCGTTCGACGGCCCGCTCTCCCCTGCCGACATCGCGCGGCAGTGCGCGGCCGAAGGGGTGGCGAAGATCGTCGTCGTGAGCGACGAGCCGGGCAAGTACCCGTCCGGCTATTTCGCGTCGGACATCGAGATCCATCCGCGCGAGGAGCTCGACGCCGTCCAGCGCAAGCTGCGCGACACGCCCGGCTGCACGATCCTGCTCTACGACCAGACGTGCGCCGCGGAGAAGCGCCGGCGGCGAAAGCGCGGCAAGTACCCCGACCCGGCGAAGCGCGTGTTCATCAACGAGCTCGTTTGCGAGGGCTGCGGCGACTGCGGCGTCAAGTCGAACTGCGTATCGGTCGCGCCGGTCGAGACCGAGTTCGGCCGCAAGCGCACGATCGACCAGAGCACGTGCAACAAGGATTATTCCTGCGTCAACGGCTTCTGCCCGAGCTTCGTCACCGTGGAAGGCGGGAGCCTGCGCAAGCCGCAGAAGGCGCCGGCCGGCGAGTTCCCGCCGCTGCCGGACCCCGTCCTTGCGCCGACGCACGAGCCGTACGGCATCGTCGTCACCGGCATCGGCGGCACCGGCGTGATCACGATCGGCGCCCTCCTCGGCATGGCCGCGCACCTCGAGAACAGGGGCGTCTCGGTGCTCGACATGACGGGACTCGCGCAGAAGAACGGCGCCGTGGTCTCGCACGTGCGGATCGCGAACTCCCCCGAGGACCTGCACGCGACGCGGATCGCCGCCGGCGAGGCGAAGCTCGTCCTCGCGTGCGACATCCTGACCGGTGTCGGCTACGAGCAGCTTGCGAAGATGCAGAAGGGCGTGACGAAAGCCCTCGTCAACTCCGCGCTCGTCATGCCCGCCGGCTTCACGCGCGATCCGGACCTCGTGTTCCCGCGCGGCTCGATGGAGCGCGAGATCGAGGACGCCGTCGGCACGGGCGACGCCGAATTCCTCGACGCGACGAAGCTCGCGACCGGCCTCATGGGGGACTCGATCGCCACCAATCTCTTCATGGTCGGCTTCGCGTACCAGCGCGGCCTGCTGCCCGTGTCCGAGGCAGCGATCCTGCGCGCGATCGAACTGAACGGGGCCGCGATCGAGTCGAACAAGCAGAGCTTCCGCTGGGGCCGCCTCGCGGCGGTCGAGCCGGCGCGCGTGACCGCGGCGGCGATTCCCGCAGTGCTGCCCGAGTCGCAGCGGCTCTCGGAGTCGCTCGACGAGACGATCGGGCGGCGCCGCGCGTACCTGACCGACTACCAGGACGCCGCGTACGCGCAGCGCTACGTCGACTACGTCGCGAAGGTTCGCGCAACCGAGGCCGCGTGCATGCCCGCCAGCACGGCGCTGACCGAGGCCGTCGCGCGCTGCTACTTCAAGCTGCTCGCGGCGAAGGACGAGTATGAGGTCGCGCGCCTCTTCACCGAGACCGACTTCCGCGCGCGCGTCGCCGCCACCTTCGAAGGCGACTACACGCTCAAGTACCACCTCGCGCCACCGCTCTTCAACAAGCCGGATCCGGTGACGGGCGAAGCGACGAAGAGCGCGTTCGGGCCGTGGATTTGGACGGCATATCGCGCGCTCGCGAAGATGCGCCGCCTCCGCGGCACCGCGCTCGACGTGTTCGGCCGCACCGACGAGCGGCGACGCGAACGCGCGCTGCCCGGCGAATACGTTGCGATCGTCGACGAGACGCTCGCCGCGCTCGCGCCGCACAACCACCCGCTCGCCGTCGAGCTCGCACGGATCCCCGAGCACATCCGCGGCTACGGGCACGTGAAGGAACGGCATCTGAGGCAGGCAAAGGCGAAGGAGGGCGAGCTCCTGGCCGCGTTCCGCGCCGCGCGGGCGGAGACTGCCCGCGTCCCGGCGAAGGTCGCTGCGTAACGCGAGGGGGCCGGCACCGCAGCCCATGTCGGCTCCCCCGATCCTCGACCTCCGCGGCGCCGCGTACGACCGGGGCCGCCTGCGCGCCGAGCTCTCGCCGGGCCGAGGCGCCGACGTCGCCAGCGCCGTCACGCGACGCTTGAGCGAGCTCGGACCGGCGCTCGCGTTGCCGAAGGTCGTCGAGTGGCTGGACGCGCAGCACGCGTTCACGCGCGACCACGACCCGGACGGCTACGTCGAGGTCCAGGGCATCGCCGAAGGCTTCGGCATCGCGGCCGATGCGCTGTTCGCCTGCTTGTACGGAAACGTCATCGCGGATCTCGCGGGCGCGCCCGCGCTCGCCGACGCTTGCACGGCCTGGGCGACGCCGCATGGCGAGCGGGGCCCCGTCGTCGTCAAGAACCGCGACGCGCGCGGGTGGCAGGCATCGCTCGAGTGCGTCGCGCGTCATGCCGATCCGGAATGGGGCGGTCGGCGCGTCCTGTGCGTCGGAAGCCTGGGAACCCCTGGCGCGCTCGCCGGCGGCATCAACACCGACGGCCTCGCGGTCGTCGACACGCAGGTCGCCACGACGAGCCACGGTGTCGGCTGGCTCCGTTCCTTGCTGACGACCCATCTCCTCCGCGAGTGCGCGACGGTCGCGGAAGCCGTCGCGCTCGTCTTCCGCGTTCCGCATGCCGGCGGCGGCACGCTCGTCCTCGCCGATGCGACAGGGGCCGCGGCCGCGATCGAACTCACGCACGACGCGACCGCCGCCGAGGAGCCGGCCGAGCGCGATTACGTCGCGCGCACGAACCACTTCGTCAGCGACCGCCTCCGCGAAAGCGCCGCAGGATCGGACGATCCCGGCGCCCGAGCGTCCCGGGCGCGCCTCGCGACGCTCGAGCACGCGCTCCGCGGCCTGCCGTTGCCGTACCCGCACGACGAGATCGCGAAGGTGATGGCGCGCCACGGCGACAGCGTCCGCGCCGGGCTCTGCCGCCACGGCGAGTTTCGCGACGTGCAGACGCTGTCCGGCGCGATCTTCGACTGTCGCACGCCGGCGCTCCTCTTCTCGTCCGGGCCCCCGTGCAAGGGCCGCTGGGAGCGGATCGAACCGTAGCGGTCAGCGGCCCATGAACTCGCCGACGGCCTCGAGCCGCTCGATGTGCATCGCGAAGCCCTTGATCACGAGCAGGATCGGAATCGCCAGCGCCATCCCGGGAATGCCCCATGCCCACGCCCAGAACACGAGACCGAAGACGACGGTCACGGCGTTGAGCTGCGTGCGTTTGCCGACGACGAGCGGGGTCAGGAAATGGCCTTCGACGAGCGCGCACACCGCATACGTGAGCGGCGGCAGGATCACTTCACCAAGCGACGGATAGACGGCGGCCGAGGCGAGCAGCAGCAGCAGGGTGTTGACGATTCCGCCGAGATACGGAATGTACTGGATCAGCGTGACGAGGACCGCGAGCAGCATCGGCGCCGGCAGCTCGAACCAGGTCGCGATCGCGCCGGCGATCGTCCCCATGACGACGTTGATCAGCGTCACCGTCGCGAAATAGCGGCCGACGTCCTCCTGCACCGAGTTGACGACCTTGAGCGCCTTGAGCTTGTCGCGGATCCGCGGCAGCACGCGGATCAGCTTCTGCAGGAACAGGTCGCCGCTGAGGAGCAGGAAGACCGTGAGCACGAACGTGGTCAGGATGAGCGCCAGCGCCTCGCCGACGCCTCCGAAAAGACGGGCCCCCAGCGCCGCGCTCGGGACGGCTTCGCTCAGGCGGGCGGTCACCCATTCGGTGTAAGGCGCGCCCAGCACGCGCTCGCTAATCCGTGCGAGGCGCTGACCAAGCCTTTCGATGAGCGGCAGCGTGTCGAGCGCGTTGCCGAGCGGCTCCGCCAGGAGCCAGGCGACGAGCGCGATGGTGCCGACCAGCGCCAGCGTGACGAGGAGGACGGCGGCGGCATGCGGCAGCCTCCACGCGCGGAGCCGGTTGACCGCGGGCATGAGGGTCATCGCGAGCAGCGCCGCCGCCGTCATCGGCACGAGCACGGGCCGCGCGACGATCAGCGTGCCGACGAATGCGAAGAAGAAGAGCCCGCCGAGAAACACGACGTCGAGCGTCCCGTGGGGGAGCGCAGCGAGGCCCACGACCGCCGGCGTGGCAGCCGGCACCGAAGGCGCGACGTCGGCAGGGGCTTCCACGACCGCGTGCAGCTCGTCGTCGCGCACCTCGTCGCCCCGCTCGTGATCCTTGCGCGCGGCCTCCTTGCGCACGGCGTTCACGGCGGCGCGCGCCTTCGCGCTCATCGCCGCCGGCCACTCGCCGCGCGATCAAACACGCGGCGCGCCGCACCGTAGCAGTCCGTGTCCTTGCGGCCCGCGGCGATGTCCGCCGCCGCGCGCCGGACCTTCGCCCCATCGCTCCCTGGCGCCGGATCGGGCGTCTCGTCCCGCTCGTGCGGCAGCTTCGGCACCGGCACCTCGTGCGGTCCCGGCGCCTTGGAGGACCCGCGCCGGCGCGCGGCCTGCGGCGTTCGCCGCGATCGATCCATCACCACGCTCACCTCCTCGCGTTGACCCTGACACTGACGCGGAGCAACACCCGTGCCGCATCACGCCAATGAGCCTCCGGCCATCCGGGTCTTCCTTTGACGCATCGTCGGATTGAAAACGATCGGCTCCGAGTCCACATCGGAAATGCGTGCCACGACCGCCGGGAACTTTCGGACCACGGACGGCGTCATTGGCACTCGATGCTCGATACTTGCTCCGGCGGAGACCTCTGCGATGCGACTCGGAACCTGGGCCCTCCTCTTCAGTGCGGCGATGCTGGCGCTAGCGGTGCCGGCCGCGCGCGCCGCAGCTCCCGACGCGGGTGCCCCGCCCGGCGAGACGCTGCGCATCGAGCGCCTGATCGACGTCGTCGCGCACGCGACGGATTCGAAGTTCATCCGCAACGGCAGCGCGTACGACGCCGACACCGCGGCACGCTTTCTCCGCGCCAAGTGGAGCTACGCGCATGACCGGATCCACACGGCCGAGGACTTCGTCCGCGAGATCGGGACGCGATCGTCGACGACCGGCACGCCGTACCGGGTCCGCGGCCCCGACGGCCGCGAGGAGGACGGCGCGGCGTTCCTGATCCGAGCGCTCGCCCGCAGCGTGGATCCGGCTCCGCATTGACCCAGGCGAGCTGGATGTCGATCGTGGGCGGGATCCACGAAG
>DASQBO010000006.1:0-8569 GCA_035635175.1 Casimicrobiaceae bacterium
CGGTGTCCTCGGACACTCGCTCCTCGCCGGGGGTGAACCGCTGCAGCCGGTCGTGCCGGAGGTCGAACACGCCGCGAAAGCGCTTGCCCATGCCGACGGGCCAGGTGACGGGCGCGCAGTCGATCTTGAGGACCGACTCGATCTCCTCGATCAGCTCGATCGGCGAGCGCACCTCGCGGTCCATCTTGTTGACGAACGTGATGATCGGCGTGTCGCGCAGCCGGCACACCTCGAGCAGCTTGATCGTCTGCGCCTCGACGCCCTTCGCCGCGTCGATCACCATCACCGCCGCGTCGACGGCGGTCAGCACGCGGTAGGTGTCCTCCGAGAAGTCCTGGTGGCCCGGCGTGTCGAGGAGGTTGATCGTGTGGCCCGCGTACTCGAACTGCATCACCGACGAGGTGACGGAGATTCCGCGCTGCTTCTCGACCTCCATCCAGTCGGAGGTCGCGTGGCGCGAGCTCTTGCGCGCCTTCACGGTGCCGGCCATCTGGATCGCGCCGCCGAAGAGGAGGAGCTTTTCGGTGAGCGTCGTCTTGCCCGCGTCCGGGTGCGAGATGATCGCGAACGTGCGGCGCGTCGCAACGTCGCGGACGAGGTCGGCGGGAAACGCGTGCGTGTCCATGGCGGTTGGCGGTTCCAGGCGTTGCCGGAACGCGCGAGAAGCGAAAAAGCCGCCGGCCTCGGCGGCGGGCGGCTTTGCGCGAAAGGGAAATTATAGCAGGCGGACGTTCGGGGCGGACGCGGCCGGTCGATCGCCGCGGGCACGGGCTTCGCGCCGGGCGCGCGCGGCACGGAGGCGGCAGGCGCGAATCCGCGCATCGTCCGCGGCGCGGAATGCGATGCGTCGCACCTGGGCCTCCGCTACCCGGGGAGACACCGTTCCGGGCGGATCGGTTCCCTGGGCTCCCTAGTCCTTCTTCGCGGCCTCGTACAGCGAAGGCGTGACGCGGCCGCGCGCGAGGAACTCGCGCAGGTGGGTCACGTCCTGGCGGCCGAGCGCGTTGCCCCCGTGCGGGCGGTGCAGGATGCCCTCGTGCCCGTTGAGCTTGACCCGCACGCGCGTGCCCGACATCGACTCGACGTCGGCGCCGAGGTGGCGCAGGAGCGACTCGATCTCGCGCCACTGGATGTTGGTGCTGATCGGATCGTGAAAGATCTCGCGGATCAGGTTCTCGTGCTTGTGGCTCATGGAGGGGGAGGGCGCGTCGGGTGGGCGCATCTTAGCGCGCATGCGACAGGAGGGAAAGCTTGCGCCGGAAGCCGTCGCCTGCGCGAAGTGGAGCGATGCGCGCGTCGGCGGTGCCGGCATCGGCCGACCGACGCCAAGCGCGGCGAGCCCCCGGCGTACCTCCTTGCGATTCCGGCGGACCTCAGGTCGCGCGAGGAATCGAGGAGGCAGCGCCGTCGGCGTGCGGCGGGTCGGCAGGCAGTTCGGGCCGCCGCAGGTGCCAGTCGGTCGCCGCCTGGAACGCGCGGCCGATCCGCACCAGCACGGCGTCGGCGAAGGGCGCGCCCACGAGCTGCACCCCGATCGGCAGCCCGGAAAGCGAGAATCCCGCCGGCAGCGACAGCGCGCATGCTCCAAGGTAGTTGACCGCGCGCGTGAACGTCGCGAGCGGCGTCGTCGCCTCGTCGACGGCGTCGAGCGGGAGGGCCGTGATCGGCAGCGTCGGCGTCAGCAGCGCGTCGTGCCCGCGCATCCAGTCGGCGAACGCCGCCATCGCGCGCTGCCGCTCGGCGAGGAGCGCGGCGTATTCGTCGGCGCCGACAGACTTCCCCGCGACGACGCGGCGCCGCACCCACGGATCGATGTCGAGAGACGGGTCCTCGATGTAGTCGCGATGGAGCGCCCACGCCTCCGCCGCGATGATGCGACCGTTGGCCGCCGCGAGCGCGTCGAAATCGAGCGGTGCGTCCGCAGCGGCCACGATCGCGCCCAGCCGTTCGAGCACGCCCGCCGCGTCGCGTGCCGCGGCGGCGATCGCGGGCTCCATGTGCGGCGGCAACTTTTCCGCCGCGAGCCTCGCGATGCGCAGGCCGCGGAGGTCGGGCTCGCACGAAAGCGCGGCCGCGAAGTCCACGCGCGGCGCGCGGGCGGTCGCCGAGTCGCGCTCGTCCGCGCCCGCCATCGCCGCGACCACGCGCGCCGCGTCCTCCGCCGTGCGCGCGAGCGGGCCGATCGAGTCGAGCGTCGTCGCGAGCGGCACCGCGCCGTAAAGGCTCACGAGCCCGTAGGTCGGCTTGAGCCCGGTGATGCCGCACAGCGCTGCGGGGATCCGGATCGACCCGCCGGTGTCGGAGCCGAGCGCGACGGGCGCGAGCGCCGCAGCGACGGCGACCGCGGAGCCCGAGGACGAGCCGCCGGCGACGCGATGCGTGCGCGCGTCCCACGGATTCCACGGCGCGCCCAGCGGCGCGTTGCGGCCCCAGCCGCCGAACGCGAACTCGACCATGTGCGTCTTGCCGAGCGGAATCATCCCGGCGTCGACGAGTCGCGTGACGACCGTCGCCGTGCGGTCCGAGATGCGGCCGCGCCAGCTCTTCGAGCCCGCCGTCGTCTGCCGGCCGGCGACGTGCAGCAGGTCCTTGAGCGCGATCGGCAGTCCGTGGAGCGCGCTGCGGACGCGGCCTGCGCCGCGCTCGCGATCGGCCGCGTCGGCGCGGGCGAGCGCTTCGTCGCGCCAGACGTCGACGAAGGCGTGCAGCCACCCGTCCAGGCGATCGATGCGCTCGAGGCAGGCACCTACGATCGCACGCGAGGTCGTCTCGCCGCGCGCGAGCCGCGCCGAGAGGTCGGCCAGCGTCAGCGCAGGAAGATCGTCGGTCACGGCAAGGCTGCGGTTGCGATTGCGCCCACGCTACCGGCTCCGGGACCGGTTGTCGACCGCGCGAGCCTTAGGGCCTGTCAACGCTATGGACACAATCGCGTTGCAAGGCCGAAAACGCGCAGGGCAAGGCGCAAAGGCGAGGGCGGGCCGGGCGCCCGGCGAGGCTTTGCAACGCAGCTATGTGCGTTTTCGGCAGCAACCCGGAGGGAACGGGCGCACTGAGGCGCCACTCTTCGTTCCACTCCTCGCCAAGACGCCCGGTCTTGGCTTCGTCGCGCGCCTTGATTGGCGCCTCAGTGCGTCCGTTCGCGTTTGCGCCCATGGCGTTGACAGGCCCTTAAGCGGGGTCAACCCCGGGGCTTGCGCGGTCAGGCACAATGTGGGCGTCGCCATCCCGCGAGGACGCCATGACCTATCGCTCCATCTTCGTGCACGCCGACGACACCGAACCGTGCGCGCGGCGGCTCGACTACGCGGCGCGCCTGGCGCGTCGCTATCCGTCCGAGCTCCACGGCAGCTACCTGCCCTCGCCGAGCGAGCTCACGCGATACGCGAAAGCCGTGATGGCGCAGGAGGAGATCGACAAGTACGCGCGGCTGCGCGCCGCGGAGCGGAGCGCCGCCGAGACCGCCTTCCGCGACGCCGCGAAGAGGGCCGGCGTGACGAACGTCGACTGGGACGTCCCGCAGCGCTCGCCGATCGGCGCCGCAGTGCTGCGCGCGCGGCACTCGGATCTCGCGATCCTGGGCCAGCCGCCGCGCGACGATCAGCGCGAGGATTTCACGGCCGAGCTCGCCAACGCCGTCCTCACGCGCTGCGGCCGTCCGGTGCTCTTCGTGCCGTCGGTCGGCGAGTACCCGACGATCGGCGAGCGCGTGCTCATCGCGTGGAAGGACTCGCGCGAGTCGGCGCGCGCGGTCGCCGACGCGCTGCCGCTGCTCAAGGACGCGAAGAAGGTCGTCGCGCTCGCCGTGACGCCCGAAGCGGACGAGACGGCGAACGAGCGGTTCACCGACGCGCAGCTCTCCGCGTTCCTCAGCCGCCACGACATCGACGCGACGGTCAAGCGGATCGCGGCGGCGGACATCGAGGCTGGCGAGCTCCTGCTCTCGCAGGTGGCTGACGCCGGCGCCGACCTGATCGTGATGGGGGCCTACAGCCGGCCGCGCCTGACCGAGATCGTCTGGGGCGGCGTCACGCGGGTCATGATGGCGTCGATGACGGCGCCGGTGCTGATGAGCCACTAGCGGCGCGAACGGCTCGCCGGCCCCCCATCTCCGGCAGCGGCTCCGGCACGGGCGAGCCGGCATCGGAGGAGCCGCCGCCTCCGCCGCACCCCGCGACGAGGAGGACGCTCGAGGCGCTCGCGGCCGGGAACCCCCGCGAAGCGATCCGGGCCGGTGTGGAGCCCCCCCCGCGCAGGAAAGCGGGAATTTTGTTAAAGGGCCCGCTTGGTGCAAACTTCGGGGTGGCGGACCGTCACGTGCGCAGTCGCGCGTACGCCGCATTCAACTCATGGAACCGCTGGTACTCACCGTCGACATGGCCGGGCTGCCCCAGGCGTGGGTCGCGCTCGAGGAGGCGATCACCTATCACGCGAAGCAGATGGTCGCGTGGTCGCTCGGCGCCGACGTTCGCGAATTCCGCGGCGGCTGGCAGAAGAACGGCCTCCGCTCGCGCATCGCGACCAAGTCGATCCTCGCGATCAAGGGCAGTGTCCCGGGCCGCCTCGTGCACGCGCCGGGCCTGACCAACGCGCTGCTGTTCGCGCGCGACCGGCACCTCTGCGCCTACTGCGGGCAGACGCACATGTCGCGCGACCTCTCGCGCGACCACGTCGTGCCCGTCTCGCGCGGGGGCCGCGACTCGTGGACCAACTCGGTGACGGCCTGCAAGAAGTGCAACATCAAGAAGGCGAACCGCACGCCCGAGCTCGCGGGCATGCCGCTCCTCTACGTGCCCTACGTGCCGAACCGGCACGAGCAGTTCATCCTCCGCAACCGCCGCATCCTCGCCGACCAGATGGAATACCTGCTGGCGGGCGTGCCGCGCACGAGCCGCCTCTACGCCGCGTGAGGTTCCGCGGGGCGACCTGACCCCGGAAACGCGGAGTCAGCCCCGGCAATCGGTGCTGCGGCCTCCGGCAAGAATTACATCGCCGCCGCTGCGCCGCGAGCGCATGCGAAGGCTCCGCCCGCGGCACGGATTCTGCTGCGGGTCGGGCGAGCGATGAGCCTCCAGCACTACCGCCGCAAGCGCGATTTCGCGCAGACGCCCGAACCCGCGGGCCGCGTCGCCGCGCGGCGCGCGAAGGGATTGCGCTTCGTCGTGCACAAGCACGCGGCGCGCAACCTGCACTACGACTTCCGGCTGGAGCTCGACGGCGCGCTCGCGAGCTGGGCGGTGCCGAAGGGGCCGAGCCTCGACCCCGCCGACAAGCGGCTCGCCGTGCACGTCGAGGACCATCCGCTCGATTACGCCGACTTCGAGGGCGTGATCCCCGAGCGCCAGTACGGCGCGGGGTCGGTCACAGTGTGGGACAGCGGCACGTGGGTTCCCGACGGCGACCCGCGGCGCGGGATTCGCGAAGGGCATCTCACGTTCGCGCTCGCCGGAAAGAAGCTGCGCGGGCGGTGGGCGCTCGTGCGCCTGAAGGGGAGGGATGCGCCGAAGGAGCCGTGGCTGCTGATCAAGGAGCGCGACGACGAGGCGCGGCCGGGGCACGGCGCGGATCTGCTCGACCGGGCGCCCGAGAGCGTGACATCGCACCGGACCGTGGAGGAGATCGCCGCGAGGCGCGAGCCGGCGCATGCGCGGTCGCCGGCCAGGCGCGCGAAGGTTGCGCGCGGCGATCCGACACCAGGTCGACGCGCGCCGCTGCCTGAGCGGCTCGCACCCGAGCTCGCGACGCTGGTCGAGAGCCCCCCCGCCGGTGCGGGCTGGCTCTACGAGATCAAGTTCGACGGCTACCGGATCCTCGCGCGGATCGACGCGAAAGGCGTACGCCTCTACAGCCGCAGCGCGATCGACTGGACCGGTCGCTTTCCGCGGATCGCGCGCGATCTCGCAAAGCGCGACCTCGGCCCCGCGTGGCTCGACGGCGAAGTCTGCGTGCTCGACGCGCGCGGCCGGCCGAGCTTCCAGGCGCTGCAGCGCGCGCTGTCCGGCGAGGGCGGGCCGATGCTCTATTGCGTGTTCGACGCGCCGTTCCTGCGCGGACACGATCTGCGGCCGCTGCCGCTCACCGCGCGACGCGACGCGCTCGAGCGGGCGCTCGGGGCCGCCGACGCGCGGTCGACGCTCCGCTTCTCGGCCGCGCTGTCGGGCGATGGCCGCGACGTGCTCGCGGCGGCGTGCAGAAACGGCCTCGAAGGCGTGATGGGGAAGCGTGCGGACAGCGCGTATTCGGAGCGGCGCACGCGCTCCTGGATCAAGCTCAAGTGCCGGCAGCGCCAGGAATTCGTCGTCGGCGGCTATTCGCCCCCCGAAGGCTCGCGGCGCGGCTTCGGCGCGCTGCTCCTCGGCGTGCACGAGCCGGACGGCGCGCTGCGCTACGCGGGACGCGTCGGCGCCGGATTCGACGACGCGACGCTCGCCGCTCTCGCGCCGCGGCTCGCGCGGCTCCGCCGCCCCGATCCTCCCTTCGCGGATCCTCCGCGCGGACGGCTGGCGCGCGGCGTGCAGTGGGTCGAGCCGCGGCTCGTCGCCGAAGTGTCGTTCGCGGAATGGACCGGCGACGGCCTCGTCCGGCAGGCGTCGTTCCTAGGCCTGCGCGAGGACAAGCCGGAGGACGAGGTGCAACGCGAGGACGCGCGCCCCGCCGTGCGCACGCGCGAGCGCGCGGATCCGCCCGTGCGCGGCGCGCGCCCGACGCGACGGCGCGATGCGGCGCCCGCGGTGGCGGGGGTGACCGTGACGCACCCGGATCGCGTCGTCTATGCCGATGCGAAGGTGACGAAGCTCATGGTGGCCGAGTACTACGCGAAGGTCGCGCCGCGAATGCTGCCGCACCTCGCCGATCGGCCGGTGTCGATCGTGCGCTGCCCCGAAGGCGCGGCCCGGCAGTGCTTCTACCAGAAGCACGCCGGCAAGGCGACGATCCCCGGCGTCCGGCACGCGATGATCGAGGACGGCACCGGCCGCCGTCCGTACCTCGTCGCCGAGACGGAGCAGGCGCTCGCGGGCGTCGCGCAGATGAACGTGCTCGAGCTCCACCTCTGGGGCGCGCGCGTCGCCTCGATCGAGCGCCCCGACACGCTCGTGCTCGACCTCGACCCCGATCCACGGCTGCCGTGGGCGAAGGTCGTCGCCGCGGCGCGTCTCGTGCGCACGCTGCTGCAGGAGCTCGACCTCGACCCGCTCGTGAAGACCACGGGCGGCAACGGCGTGCACGTCGTGCTGCCGCTCGTGCCGCGTCACGGCTGGGAGGAGGTCAAGGCGTTCGCGCGGAGCGTCGCGGTCCATCTCGCCGGCGCGCTGCCCCACTCGTTCACGGCGACGATGGGCGAGAACCACCGCCGCGGCAGGATCTTCGTCGACTACCTGCGCAACGCGCGCGGCGCGACCGCGGTCGCGCCTTATTCGCTGCGCGCGCGCCGCGGCGCAACGGTGGCGACGCCGCTCGCGTGGGACGAGCTCACGGCGAAGGTGCCGCCGTCCGCGTTCACGATCGCGACGACGGCCGAGCGCCTCGCGCGGAAGCCCGATCCGTGGGCGGATTACGAAGCGCGGCGGCAACGCCTGACCGCGGCGGCGGGGCGCGCGCTGGCGGGCCCGGCACGGCGCCCCCGCACTTGACGCCGGGGGGCCGCGGCCCCACATTCGGCGGGACCATGACCTCCCGCACCCTCATCCGCGCAGTCCCCTCGCTGCCCACCTCCGACGGCGCCGGCGTCAAGCTTCGCCGGGGCCTCGGCCAGCCGCCGCTCGCGCGGCACGACCCGTTCCTCATGCTCGACCACTTCTCGACGGACAACGCCGACGACTACATCGCCGGCTTCCCGTCGCATCCGCATCGCGGCTTCGAGACCGTCACCTACATGCTCGAGGGCCACATGCGGCACGAGGACCACATGGGCCACGTCGGCGATCTCAAGAGCGGCGGCGTGCAGTGGATGACCGCCGGGCGCGGCGTCATCCATTCCGAGATGCCGCAGCAGGAGGCGGGGCGCATGCGCGGCTTCCAGCTGTGGATCAATCTGCCCGCGAGCGAGAAGATGAAGCCGGCGGCGTATCGCGACATCCCCGCCTCCGAGATTCCGCGGGTCGCGCTGCCCGGCGGCGGCGTCGCGAAGGTCGTCGCCGGCACGCTCGAGGTCGAGGGACGCGCGACCGCGGGCCCGATCCAGGGACTCGCGACGGCACCGCTCTACGTCGACCTCGAGCTGCCCGCGGAAGCGAGCGTGACCGTGCCGGTGACGCCCGGCCACAACGCGTTCCTCTATGCGTTCGAGGGCAGCGTCGACGTCGGTCCGGCCGGTTCGGCGCGGACCGTGCAGACGCATCACGCGGGAATGTTGAGCGACGGCGACGACGTCACGCTGAACGGCGGTCCCGCCGGCGGACGCGTGCTGCTGCTCGCCGGGCGTCCGCTGCGCGAGCCCATCGTGCAGTGGGGGCCGTTCGTGATGAACACCCGCGAGGAGATCGAGCAGGCGATCCGCGACTACCAGAGCGGGCGCCTGACCGACGCCGCGGCCTGAGCGGCGGCTGCGGCCGTCGCGGGTGTGTCTTCGTCG
>DASQBO010000007.1:0-6475 GCA_035635175.1 Casimicrobiaceae bacterium
CGCCGTAACAGAACCCGGCTTATCGGCTGACTTCGCCTTCTTCCGGCGCATCGCGGACGCCCCGCGAAGCGCCCTCTTCGCCGCCGCGGGGCGTTCGCGCGCGATGCCGCTGCAAGGCGAGGCGATACGCGACGACCGCGAGCACGCCTAGCGCAACCAGGAGCCACGGCGTGATCGTCCGCTCCGGATCGAACGGGAAGCAGAGCGCGAGCGTGACCGGCGCGACGGCGCGCGCGACCAGCTGCGGCAGCGCGAGCCGGCCGAGCAGCGCGCCGAAGCCGCGGCGGCCGAAGAGCTCGGCCGGCACGGTCCCGCGCACGATCGTCATCACGCCGTTGCTCACGCCGTAGACCGCAGCGAACGCGAAGGCGGCGGCGGAGAGGCCGTGCGCGAGCGCGAGCAGGAGCAGCGCCGACGCCATCAGCGCAAAGGCGAGGATGCCGACCGTCTGCGCGCGGAGCCGGCGGCCGGCGGTGAACTCGACGATCCGCCCCGCGACCTGCATGGGTCCGATCAGCGATCCCGCCAGCACGGCTTCGCCGGCCGTGAGGCCCGCCGCCGTGAGCAGTCCGATCACGTGCGCGGACAGTGCCGCCGCGATGAAGGCGGCAGCGGCGAGCGCTGCCGCCAGCCACGCGAACGTGGCGCGCGCCGCGGCGTCGGCCGCTTCGGGCGCGGGCGGGGGCGCGGCGGCGCGATCGACGTCGCGCGGCGTCCCCCGCGGTATCGCCGCGACGTGCAGCGGCAGGCAGACCGCGAGATGGAGGAACGCGAACACGGCGAGGGCCGCCCGCCAGCCGAAGGCCTGCTCGAGCACGAGCGCGAGCGGCCAGAACACCGTGCTCGCGAATCCGCCGAAGAGCGTGAGCGCCGTCACGGCTCGCCGGTAGAGCGCGCCGCTCATCACGTGGAGCGTCGCGAACGCGGGGTCGTACAGCGTCAGCGCCATCGCGACGCCCGAGACCAGGAAGCCGGCGATCAGCGTCGCCGGCCCCTGCGCCATGGCGAGGAGCGTCAGCGCGACGGCACCGAGGCTCGAGCCGAGCCCGAGCGCGAGGCGCGCGCGACCCGCGTCAATCCAGCGGCCGACCGCGGGAGACGCCGCGCCGGAAACGAGCAGCCCCGCCGAGTACGCGCCGAACAGCAGCGCGTCGCCCACGTGGAGCGCCGCGCGCATCGCGGCGCCGAGCACCGCGATCGCGTAGAACAGCGTACCCCACGAGACGATCTGCGCGATGCCGAGCGCCGCGACACGGACGGCGAGATGGGACGCCGGCCCGCGCGCCGCCGCGTCAGCGTCCACGCAGCCGCCGCGCGTCGCGCAGGATCTCGCGCGCCGCGTTGTGGCCCGGCACGCCGGTCACTCCGCCGCCGGGATGCGCCCCCGAGCCGCACAGGTAGAGGCCGCGCACAGGCATCCGGTAGTTCGCGTGGCCGAGCACCGGGCGCGCCGCAAACAACTGATCGAGCGTGAGCCTGCCGTGGAAGATGTCGCCCCCCGTCAGCCCGAACTCGCGCTCGAGGTCGAGCGGCGAGAGCGCCCGCCGCGCGAGCACGCTCGCGCGGAAGTTCGGCGCCGCCATGTTCACCGTCTCGATCATCAGGTCGGCGACCTCGTCGCGCGCGTCGTCCCACGTCCGACCCGCGGCGACCGCCGGCAGCTCGGGGTGCGCGTGCTGGCAGAAGAGGCTCGCGACGTGCGCGCCCGGCGGCGCCAGCGAGTCGTCGACGACCGAGGGAATGAGGAGCTCGACGATCGGATGCGCCGACCAGCCGCGCGTCCTCGCGTCGAAGTACGCGCGTTCCATGTAGCCGAGCGAGGGCGCGATGACGATCCCGCTGCCGTGGTGCGGGCCCGGCGTTCGCCCCGGCAGCGCGGTGAAATCGGGCAGCTCGGAGAGGGCGACGTTCATCCGGAACGTGCCGGAGCCGCAGCGGTACCCGGCGATGCGGGCGCGGAAGTCGGCCGGCACGTGCTCCGGCGCGACCAGCCGCTCGAACAGCACCTTCGGCGTGACGTTCGCGACGACCCGCTTCGCCGCGACTACCTCGCCGCCCTCGAGCTCGACGCCGATCGCATAGCCGGCCTTGACCATCACGCGCGCGACGGTGGCTCCGGTGCGCAGCACGACGCCGCGCGCCGCGCACTCCTTCGCCATCGCCTGCGTGATCGCGCCCATGCCGCCGATCGCGTGGCCCCACTGGCCCTGCTGGCCGTTGACCTCGCCGAACACGTGGTGCAGGAGCACGTAGGCGGACCCGGGCGTGTACGGGCTCGCGAAGTTGCCGACGACCGCGTCGAAGCCGAGCGCCGCCTTGATCGGATCCGACTCGAACCATCGGTCGAGCACGTCGCCCGCGCTCTTCGTGAACAGATCGAGCACGTCGCGCTGCGCGGCCAGGTCGAGCGCACGGAACCGGCTTCCGACCTTCCACGCGTCGAGCATCGCGTGGAGTCCGCTGCCGACGTTGGGCGGTGTCGCGAACAGCAGTTCGCGGAGCACGCCGGCGACGCGGTCGAGCATCGCGTGGAACGCGGGCAGCGCGTCGGCGTCGCGCCGGGAGAACTTCGCGATTTCGGCCTGTGTCGCCGCGAGCCCGCCCCCGACGACGAGATGGCGCCCGTCCGGCAGCGGCAGGAAGTTCGAGACCGGACGCAGGACGATCCGCAGCCCGTGCTCGGCGAGCCGAAGGTCGCGGATCACCTTGGGCTGCAGCAGGCTGACCGTGTAGCTCGCGGTCGAGTTGCGGAATCCCGGGTGAAATTCCTCGGTGACGGCGGCGCCGCCGAGGACGGCGCGCCGCTCGAGGACGCAGACCTTGAGCCCGCGCTGCGCGAGGTACGCCGCGCACACCAGGCCGTTGTGCCCGCCCCCGATGACCACGGCATCGAAGCGGCGGGACTCGCTCATTTTGCTAGGCTTCTTCGTCGACGGTGATCGCGACCGTGTTGTAGCCGCAGTCGACGTAGGTGATTTCGCCGGTGATCGCGCTCGACAGCTCGGAGAAGTAGAACGCGGCCACGTTGCCGATCTCGTCGATCGTGATGTTGCGGCGGAGCGGCGCCGCACGCTCGAACCGGTTCATGAGCTTCGAGAAGCTGCCGATGCCGGCGGCAGCGAGCGTCTTGACCGGTCCCGCCGAGATGCCGTTCACGCGCAAGCCTTCGGGGCCCAGGCAGGCCGCGAGGTAGCGGACGTTCGCCTCGAGGCTCGCCTTCGCGAGGCCCATCACGTTGTAGTTGGGCACCGAGCGCACTGCGCCCAGGTACGTCAGCGTCAGCAGCGAGCCGGCGCGGCCCTGCATCAGCGGGCGCGCGCCTTTCGCGAGCGCGGAGAAGCTGTAGCTGGAGACGTCGTGCGCCGTCGCGAACGCGCCGCGGGACAGGGTCTCGAGGTAGTCGCCGGCGAGCGCCTCGCGCGGGGCGAAGGCGATCGAATGAAGGAGGCCGTCGAGCCCGCCCCACTCGGCGCGCAGCGCTTCGAACAGCGCGGCGATGTCCTCGTCGCGCGTGACGTCGCAGCGCAGCACCGGCGGCCGGCCGAACTCGGACGCGATCTTCGCGACCCGCTCCTTGAGATCGTCGTTGACGAACGTGAACGCGAGCTCCGCGCCCTCGCGCGCGCAGGCGCGCGCAACGCCATACGCGATCGAGCGGTTCGAGAGGATGCCGGTGATCAGGATCTTCTTGTCGGCGAGAAAGCCCATCGTCTCCCCACGGGTTGCGCCGGCGGGCGCGGCGCGCCCGCGCCAGGGCCGGCGGACTTCATTTGAGCATCTCGAGCAGGCCCGGCGAAGCCGGGCCGATCACGCCGCACGCGATCCGCTTGTTTGGCACCCCGGGCTCTGCCGCGAGCGAGCCGAGCGCGCCATCGTGCACGACGACCGACCGCCCAAGCACACCGTCGGGGCCGTCGATCCGGTACCCCGGCAGCCGCACGACGAACGCCGCCGAGTCGTCGTTCTTGAGGATGGGAAAGCCTTCCTCCCGCAGCGGCACGCCCGGCGGCGCCCACGGCGGTCCGGCCGAAAAACCGTTGGGCGAGCTGCAGTTGCCCGTCGCGTGGATCATCACGCGGTACTGGCCCGGCGCGCCGCCGTTGAAGTTCACCTGCATCCGGACGCCGCCGTCGTAGGCGCTCAGGACCGTGGCCCCCGTGAGGCTCGATCCGCCGATCGGCCGGAAGCGCGCTTCGGCCATCGTCGGCGGATTGCCGCCCTTCGCGTCGCCGCCCTTCGATTCGCAGCCGGCGACGAGCGAAGCGGCGATCAACGGCGCGCCGAAGACGATGAGGCGCCGAACGATCACGACGTCTTGTGCCAGCCCGCGCTCATCCCGTCGCTCGAGCTGCAATCGCCGTCCTCGCCGGCGTGGAGGAAGCCGTGCGCGACCGGCGCGGCGCCACCGGGCGTCGCCACGACCGACGGCGCCGCAAACACGGTCGCGCGGGACCGCCGTTCCACGGCCACGGCCACGGGGAGCAGCGAATGCTTCATGGATCTCCCTTCGACGAGAACGACAGCGCCCGAATGATAAGCGAAGCAGGGTGCGCTTGCCAAAGAAGCGCCGAGCTGCAGCAGGCGATCGCCCCGGCTGCGTCGCGCGACATTGCGCGAGCCGCTTGGCCGCAATCCGCAGCCTGCCCGCACGGGCCCTGGCCGCGGGCCGGAGGCTCCGCCGGTTCGCGGTACAATTCGACGGCCGTCCCGCGGGGCGGCCGTTTCGCGAGCCTTCGCGATGTCGCAGATGACCCCCCAGGAAATCGTCTCCGAGCTCGACAAGCACATCGTCGGGCAGGACGAAGCGAAGCGTGCGGTCGCGATCGCGCTGCGCAACCGCTGGCGCCGCCAGCAGGTGCCCGAGCCGCTGCGCCAGGAGATCACGCCGAAGAACATCCTGATGATCGGCCCGACCGGCGTCGGCAAGACCGAGATCGCCCGGCGCCTCGCGCGGCTCGCCGACGCCCCGTTCATCAAGGTCGAGGCGACCAAGTTCACCGAGGTCGGCTACGTGGGCCGCGACGTCGACACGATCGTGCGCGACCTCGCGGAGGCCGCGATCAAGCAGACGCGCGAGGCCGAGACACGCAAGGTGCGCGACCGCGCGGCCGACGCGGCCGAGGAACGCGTCCTCGACGTGCTCCTGCCGCCCGCACGCGAGGTGAGCTTTCACGACATGAAGCCGACGGACTCGGCGACGCGGCAGCGGTTCCGCAAGATGCTGCGCGAGGGAGCGCTCGACGACAAGGAGGTCGAGGTCGAGGTGTCGCTGCTCGCGCCGCAAATGGAGATCATGGCCCCGCCCGGCATGGAGGAGCTCACGAGCCAGCTGCAGGGGATGTTCCAGCAGATGGGCGGCGCGCGGCGCAAGCTCCGGAAGATGACGGTCGCCGAGGCGATGAAGACGCTGACCGACGAGGAAGCGGCGAAGCTTCTGAACGACGACGAGATCAAGGCGCGCGCGCTCGCCGCGGTCGAGCAGAACGGCATCGTCTTTCTCGACGAGATCGACAAGATCGCGAGCCGCCAGGAAACGCACGGCGCCGACGTCTCGCGACAGGGCGTCCAGCGCGATCTCCTGCCGCTGGTCGAGGGCACGACGGTGACGACGAAATACGGGATGGTGCGGACCGACCACATCCTCTTCATCGCGTCGGGCGCGTTCCACCTGTCGAAACCGTCCGACCTTATTCCTGAGCTGCAGGGACGCTTCCCGATCCGCGTCGAGCTCGCGTCGCTGTCAGTCGCCGACTTCGAGCAGATCCTCGTCAACACCGAGGCGTCCCTCGTCCGCCAGTACCAGGCGCTGCTCGGCACCGAGAACGTCCATCTCGAGTTCCGGCCCGACGGCATCAGGCGGCTCGCCGAGATCGCGTTCGCCGTCAACGAGAAGCAGGAGAACATCGGGGCGCGCCGACTCTACACGGTGATGGAGCGGCTGCTCGACGAGATCTCCTACCAGGCGAGCAAGCACACCGGCGAGACGCTCGCGATCGACGCCGCGTACGTCGACGGGCGGCTCGCCGGCATCGCCGGCGACGACAACCTCGCCCGCTACATCCTCTAGCGTGCTCGAGCGCGTCCTCGGCATCATCGTTCCCGTGTTTCTGGTGGTCGCGCTGGGCTGGGCGTGGGCGCGCCGCACGAAGCCCGACATGGCGTGGGTCAACCGGCTCAACATGACGGTGCTCGCCCCCGCGCTCATCTTCACCGCGCTCGCGGGCAAGGACTTCGACCTCGCGGCGAACCGGATGCTGATCCTCGGAAGCGTCGGCGTCGTCGTCGGCTCGGGACTCCTCGCGTGGCCGCTCGCGCGGCTCCTGCGCGAGGACTTGCGGACGTTCGTGCCGCCGATGATGTTCAACAACTGCGGCAACATGGGGCTGCCGCTCGCGGTGCTCGCCTACGGGCAGCCGGGATTCTCGGCGATGGTCGCGCTGTTCACGATCTCGAACCTCCTGCACTTCACGCTCGG
>DASQBO010000008.1:0-4170 GCA_035635175.1 Casimicrobiaceae bacterium
GCGGACGTTCGTGCCGCCGATGATGTTCAACAACTGCGGCAACATGGGGCTGCCGCTCGCGGTGCTCGCCTACGGGCAGCCGGGATTCTCGGCGATGGTCGCGCTGTTCACGATCTCGAACCTCCTGCACTTCACGCTCGGCGTGTGGATCATCGACCACCACGCGAAGTTCGGCCGGCTCCTGCGCAATCCGATCGTCCTCGCCACGGTCGTCGGCTTCGTGTTCGCCGCGTTTCATCCACCGCTGCCCGAGTGGCTCATGCAGGCGCTCAAGCTGACCGGCGACGCGATGATCCCACTCATGCTGATCTCGCTTGGCGTACGGCTCTCCGACGTCCCGTGGTCGAGCTGGCGCGTGGGCGTGATCGGCGGCCTCGTGCGCCCGCTGACCGGCCTCGCGATCGCCGCGGCGCTGCTCCTCTTGCTCCCCCTCGACCGCGACCAGCAGGGATTGCTGCTCCTCTTCGGTTGCCTGCCGCCGGCGGTCCTCAACTTCATGCTCGCCGAGCAGTTCCACCAGGAGCCCGGCAAGGTGGCGTCGATCGTGCTGATCGGCAACTTCCTCGCGGTCGCGACCGTGCCGCTGGGCCTCGCGCTGGCGCTGCGCTGAACCGATGAGCCAATGAGCCGATGAACCTCCACAAGATGCTCCTCGCGCGCGAAGGCGAGCACCGCCCGCTGCGGGTCGGGCTCGTAGGTGCCGGCAAGTTCGGCACGATGTACCTCGCGCAGGCGAAGCACACGCCCGGCATCCGCGTCGTCGCCATCGCCGATCTCGCGCCTGACCGCGCACGGGCATCGCTCGCGCGCGCCGGATGGCCGGCCGAGCGTTTCGGCGCGCGCACGTTCGCCGATGCGCGCCGCTCGGGTGCGACCTTCGTGACCGACGACGCCCTCGCGCTGATCCAAGCGCCCGAGGTCGAGATTGTCATCGACTCGACGGGTGACCCGGCGGCGGGCATCCGGCACGCGCTCGCCTGCTGCGCGCACGGCAAGCACGTCGTGATGGTCAACGTCGAGGCGGATGCCCTCGCGGGCCCGCTCCTGGCGCGCCGGGCGCGCGAGGCCGGCGTCGTCTACTCGCTCGCCTATGGCGACCAGCCGGCGCTGATCTGCGAGATGGTCGACTGGTGCCGCGCGGCGGGTTTCGAGGTCGTCGCCGCGGGCAAGGGCACGAAGTACCTGCCGGAATACCACGCCTCGACGCCCGACACCGTCTGGCCCTACTACGGCTTCACCCCGGAGACGGTCGCCGCCGGCGACTTCAACGCGCGGATGTTCAACTCGTTCCTCGACGGCACGAAGAGCGCGATCGAGATGGCCGCGGTCGCGAACGCCACGGGCCTCGTCCCCGCGCCCGAGGGCCTCGCGTTTCCGCCGTGCGGCGTCGACGACCTGCCGCGGGTGCTGCGCCCGCGCGACGAAGGCGGCGCGCTCCACCACGCGGGCCAGGTCGAGGTGATCTCGAGCGTCGAGCGCGACGGGCGGCCCGTGTTCCGCGACCTGCGCTGGGGCGTCTACGTCACGTTCCGCGCGGGCAGCGCCGACGGCGAGGACTACGTGCGCCGCTGCTTCCGCGAGTACGGCTTCTCGACCGATCCGTCGGGCCGCTACTCGGCGATGTACAAGCCGTACCACGCGATCGGACTGGAGCTCGGCATCAGCGTCGCGTCGGTCGGCCTGCGCCGCGAGCCGACCGGCGCCGCGCTCGCGTGGAACGGCGACGTGGTGGCGACCGCCAAGCGCGATCTTGCCGCCGGCGAGACGCTCGACGGCGAAGGCGGCTACACGGTCTACGGCAGGCTCGTGCCCGCGATGCGCTCGCTCGAGCTCCGTGCGCTGCCGCTCGGCCTCGCGCACGGCGTGCGCCTTCTGCGACCGGTCCCGGCCCAGGCGATCGTCCGCCGCGACGACGTCGCGCTCGACGCGGCCGGCGATGCCGTGATCTTCCGTGGCGAGATGGAAGCCGCGTTCCGAACCTGAGTCGGCGCCCGCGCACTAACCTCCATCGGGCCGCGTGCAGGCGCGCTGGCTCGTCGGGATCGCCTGTTCGCGGTCGGCATGGGCTCGGGCCTGCTCTATGGCGCGCTCGAGCACCGGATCTACGGCTGGCTAAAGGCGCGCCTGCCGCGCGTGCCGTGGTTGCGCGCGCCGCGACCCGCGCCGATGGCCTCGCCGCCGGCGTAGCCGTCCCGGCTCAGATCAGCTCGAGCACCCGGCCCGTCTCGCAGATCAGCCCGCCGCTGCCGCCGCGCATCAGCACGCGCACCGCGTAGCGGCCGCGAGGGAGCGCGTCGGCACGCGCGACGAGCTCGAACGCCGCGTTGCGCGCGGCGGGGGCGTCGCCGAGCTTCGCCGTGACGTCCGCGTGCGGCTTGCGGATCGTCGAGATCGCGAAGTAGCGTGCGCGGTCGCCCGGCGCCGCCAGCTCGACGACGACCCAGTCTGATGCCGATTTCGCCGGATCCTCGTACGCCCAGCCCGAGATCCAGATCGCCTTCGAGCTGTCGGTGCGCCAGCCGCGGCCAATCGGCGTGCCGCTCGCGATGTCGATGTTGCAGCGGCCGCCGGCCGTGTACGAAAGCCCGCGCGCCGGCTCGGGGAACGCGGTGCCGAACGACTGCGCGTCGGGCTCGCGCGAGCATCCCGCCGCGAGCGCGACCGACAGGGCGACGACGCAGGCGGCAAGACCGCGCACGGCCTATCGCTTGCGGCAGACGCCGACGTGGAAGTCCGAGGGCAGGTAGCCCGCGTCCTCGTCGAGGATCCGCTCGAACTCGATCAGCAGACGAACGATCGATTCCCGCTCCGGCGAGCCGTCCGACACCTTCCTCGCGTCGAGGCTCCGGTAGAGCATGGCGGGGTTCAAGCCGCGCGGCGGAAGGTCGCGAGCAGCGCGCCCGCCGCCACGAACAGGCCGCCGAAGGTCCGGTTCATCGCGCGCAGGTGATGCGGCGCGCGCAGGAGCCGCAGGACGCGCGCGGCCAGTCCCGTGTAGCCGCTCATCACGACGAGGTCGGTGAAGAGCAGCGTCGCCGCGCAGATCGCATACTGCGGGAGCTGCGGGCGCGCGGGATCGATGAACTGCGGCAGCACCGCGAGCATGAACAGCAGCCCCTTCGGATTGGTCGCGTTGACGAGGAAGCCGCGCAGCACGAGCGCCTTGCGCGTGCCGTCGGCGGGAACGCCGTCACCCTCGACGGCGAGCGGCTCCGCCGGCGCGCGCCACTGCTGGACACCGAGCCAGACGAGATAGGCGACGCCGAGCCACTTGACCACGGCGAATGCCGTCGCCGACGCCGCGAGCACCGCGCCCAGCCCCGCCGCGACGACGACGAGGATGAACATGATTCCGAGCTGCAGCCCGAAGATGTTCCAGAGGCCGCGGTGATAGCCGAAGCGCATTCCGGCGGTCATGCACGAGATCGCGCCCGCGCCGGGGGAGAGCGAGATGAGCCACGAGGCGACGAAGAAGGCGAGCCAGGTGTCGAGCGGCATGGAGACGATCCCGCGAGGGTAAACGATGATAGCACCGGTCTCGCGGCCGACCGGCCGCGCATCCCGTCCCGGTACAATTCGCGTCAGGGAGCGCGCGCAGGACGAGACATGGGCGAGACGGCCACGGCCGCGCCGGCGGAACTCCGCTTCGAATTCACCGGCCGGACCGCGGAATACTTCCGGATCTGGGCGGTCAGCCTCTGCCTGTCGCTCGCGACGCTCGGCGTCTACTCGGCGTGGGGCAAGGTGCGCAAGCGCCGCTATCTCTACGCGCACACGCGCCTCGACGGCTCCGGCTTCGACTATCGCGCATCGCCGCGCGCGATCCTCCGGGGCCGCGCGATCGCGGTCGCGCTCTTCGGCGGGCTCGCGCTCGCGGGCCACTTCGTCCCGACGCTGCAACTCGTGCTCTTCGCGCTGCTCGTCCTGCTGGCGCCGTGGATCGTCGTCGCGTCGTCGCGCTTCAACGCGCGCAGCACCACGTTCCGCAACGTGGCGTTCGCTTTCGACGGGACCGTGCGGGAGGCGGCGAAGGTGCTGCTGGGCTTTGGCGCGATCGCGATCGCCACGGCGGGCATCGCGTGGCCGTGGTTTCGGATGCGCCGCGCGCGCTTCATCGTCGAGCACCATCGCTTCGGCGCGACGCCGTTCCGCGCGGACCTCGAGGCCGGC
>DASQBO010000009.1:0-2488 GCA_035635175.1 Casimicrobiaceae bacterium
CGCGCTGCGCGAGCTCCGCGGCAACCGGATCTCGATGATCTTCCAGGAGCCGATGACCTCGCTCAACCCGGCGTTCACCGTCGGCGAGCAGATCGTCGAAGGGCTCATGCGGCACCGGCCGCTCTCGCGCGCCGAAGCGAAGGCGCGGGCGATCGAGATGCTGCGGCAGGTGCGCATCCCGTCGCCCGAGCGCCGCTTCGACGAGCATCCGCACCGCCTCTCGGGCGGGATGCGGCAGCGCGTGATGATCGCGATGGCGCTCGCGTGCGGCCCGCGGCTGCTGATCGCCGACGAGCCGACGACGGCGCTCGACGTGACGATCCAGGCGCAGATCCTCGATCTCATGCGCACGCTGCGCCGCGAGACCGGGACGGCGATCATCCTCATCACCCACGACCTCGGCGTGATCGCCGAGGTCGCGGACGACGTCGTCGTGATGTACGCGGGCCGGATCGTCGAGCGAGCGCCGGTCGGCGCGCTGTTCGCCGAGCCGCAGCACCCGTACACCATCGGCCTCCTGGGCTCGATCCCGCGCCTGCACGTCGAGCGCGAGCGGCTCGCGGTGATCGAGGGCCAGGTGCCTAGCCCGGAGATGCCGATTCCCGGCTGCCGCTTCCATCCGCGTTGCCCCTTCGCGGTCGACAAGTGCCGGCGGGAGGACCCTCCGGTGGTCGAGCTCGCGCCCGGGCACGCCGCCGCGTGCTGGCGCGCGCCGCTCGACGTCTCGATGGTGCCGGCGTGAGCGCCGCCGGGCCGCCCGGAACGACCGCGCGAGCAGGGCGAAGCCAAGGCCCGAAGGGCGCGTCTGCGAGCGCGGGCGGCGGCCGACTCCGCGGGGCAACGCGGCAACGCCGACCGAGCGGAGGCCGCGCTCGCCCCCTCCATCGTGGAGGGGTGCGCGACGCCGCGACGGCGAGCCTGGGGGAGGTCATCCAATGAGCGCGTCGCCGCTGCTCGAGGTCGCCGGGCTCGTCAAGCACTTTCCCGTGCGCCGCGGCTTCTTCGGCGCGACGACGGAAGTCGTCCGCGCCGTCGACGGGATCGACTTCGCGCTCGGCATCGGCGAGACGCTCGCGCTCGTCGGCGAATCGGGCTGCGGCAAATCGACCACCGGGCGGCTCGTGCTGCGCCTCCTCGACCCGACCGCGGGCACGATCCGCTTCGACGGCACCGACCTCACCCCGCTCGGCGAAGGCGAGCTGCGGCCGTTCCGCCGCGCGCTGCAGATCATCTTCCAGGACCCGTTCGCATCGCTCAACCCGCGGATGACCGTGGGCCAGGCGCTGGCCGAGCCGCTTGCCTTGCACGGCCTCGCGGCAGGGCGCCGCGCCGAGCGCGTCGCCGAGATCCTGGAGCAGGTGGGACTCGCCCCGGCCTACGCGCGGCGCTTTCCGCACGAGTTCTCAGGGGGGCAGCGCCAGCGGATCGGCATCGCCCGCGCGCTCGCGGTCGAGCCGCGGCTCATCGTCTGCGACGAGCCGGTGTCCGCGCTCGACGTCTCGATCCAGGCGCAGGTGATCAACCTCTTGCGCGACCTGCAGGCGCGGCTCGGGCTCGCGTACCTCTTCATCGCGCACGACCTCGCCGTCGTGCGCGTCATCGCGACGCGGATCGCGGTGATGTACCTGGGCCGCATCGTCGAGCACGCGGAGACGCGCGCGCTCTTCGCGGCGCCGCGCCATCCGTACACGCAGGCGCTGCTGTCGGCGATTCCGATCCCGGAGCCCGCGCTCCGGCGCGAGCGGGTCCTGCTCGCGGGGGACGTCCCGAGCCCCATGGACCCGCCGTCCGGCTGCCGCTTCCGCACGCGGTGCCCGTACGCGCAGCTGCGCTGCGCGGAAGAGACGCCGCCGCTCGCCATCGAGGCCGGCCACGGCACCGCGTGCCACTTCTGGCGCGAGATCCCGCGGCCGTCGGCGCTGGTCCCGGACGCTGCCGCGCTGCCGCCGAATCCGCGGCTTGACCGGCTGCAGGCGGCGTTCCGGGCGGCGTCGTCGCGCTCCGGCGAGTGATGCTATCCTGACCCGCCCGCGGTCCGCGGGCGACCCTTGTCCGCCACGGAGAATCCGATGTCGCGCCTTCCGAGGTTCAGTTTCCTTCCCGCGGCCGCCCTCGCGTTCGCGCTGGTCGCCGCACCGTGCGCCGCGCAGACCCTGCGCATCGGTCTCGCCGAGGATCCCGACGTGCTCGACCCGACGCTCGCGCGCACGTTCGTCGGCCGCATCGTGTTCTCGGCGCTCTGCGACAAGCTCTTCGACATCGACGAGAAGCTTGCGATCGTCCCCCAGCTCGCGTCGGGCTACGAGTGGGCGAAGGACGGCAAGGCGCTGACGATCAGGCTCCGGCCCGGCGTCACCTTCCACGACGGCGAGAAGCTCGACGCCGCCGCGGTCAAGTACAGCCTCGAGCGGCACAAGACGATGCCCGGCAGCAACCGCAAGGGCGAGCTCGCGCCGGTGACGACCGTCGACGTCGTCGACCCGATGAC
>DASQBO010000010.1:0-11338 GCA_035635175.1 Casimicrobiaceae bacterium
GACGCGACTGTCGCATCGGCGGCGCGGCGATGATCGCCGGCCACCTGTCGATCGCCGACGGGACGGTCATCAGCGCCGGCACCGGCGTTATGAAGACGATCGACCAGCCGGGGATCTACAGCAGCGTGTTTCCGATCCTGCCGTACAGCGAGTGGAAGCACGTCGCGGTCGAGATGCGAAGGCTGCGCTCGCTGGCCGAGCGGGTGAAGGCGCTGGAGCGCCGGAAGGGGAGGGACGACGAATGACGGCGGCCGACACCGGGGGCATGGACATCCTCGAGATCATGGAGTACCTGCCGCACCGGTATCCCATGCTCCTCCTCGATCGCGTCACGTCGTTCATCCCGGCGACGTCGATTCGAGGGATCAAGAATGTCACGATGAACGAGCCTTTCTTCCAGGGTCATTTCCCGGAATTCCCGGTGATGCCCGCCGTGCTCATCATCGAGGCGCTCGCGCAGCTCTCGTCGATCCTCGCCTGGCGCACCGCCGGCCGCAGGCCCGGCGACGGCACGCTGCTCTTCTTCGCGGGCATCGACGGCGCGCGCTTCCGCCGCCGCGTCCTTCCCGGTGACCGGCTGACGCTCGAGGCCGACCTGATTCGCCAGGTGCGCGGCGTCGGCAAGCACGCGGTGCGCGCGCTCGTCGACGGCGAGCTCGTCGCCGAGGCCGAGCTGCTCGCCGCGTTGCGCAATCCCGCCGACGGCGCGAAGGGCCGGTGACGTGCCGCGCATCCACGCGACTGCGCTGGTCGATCCGGGTGCCGAGCTCGCCGCGGACGTCGAGGTCGGTGCGTTTTCGATCGTCGGCCCGCACGTGCGGGTCGGGCCTGGGACCGTGATCGGCCCGCACGTGGTGCTCACCGGGCGCACGACGCTCGGGGCGCGCAACCGGATCTTCCAGTTCGCGTCGGTCGGCGAAATCCCGCAGGATCGCAAGTACGACGGCGAGCCGACGACGACCGTCATCGGCGACGACAACGTGATCCGCGAATACGTGTCGATCCACGCTGGGACGGCCCTGGACCGGGGAGAGACGACGATCGGCAACCGCAATCTGCTGCTCGCCCACGTCCACATCGCGCACGACTGCGTCGTCGGCGACAACACGACGTTCTCGAACAATTCCACGCTTGCGGGTCATGTGAAGATCGATGACTGGGTCGCGTTCGGCGGCTTCGCGGCCGTGCACCAGTTCGTCCGGATCGGCGCCCATGCGTTCATCGGCGGCGGCTCGATTCTCGTCCAGGACGTCCCGCCGTTCGTGACTGTGAGCGGCTATCCGGCCGTGCCCTACGGCACGAACAACGAGGGCCTGCGCCGCCGCGGCTTCTCCGACGACGACATCGCCGCGGTTCGCCGCGCGTACAAGACGCTCTACCGCGAGGGTCTCTCCCTCGAGGACGCGAAGACGGCTCTGGCGACAGCCGCCGCCGCGTCGCCCGTGCTGAAGCCGCTCGTCGACTTCCTCGCCACGCCGGGCCGCGGCATCGTGCGCTGACCGGGCCGCCCAGCGACGATGCGCGACGCCGCCGACCGCTCCGGTGCCGTCACGATCGGCATCGTCGCCGGCGAAGCGTCGGGCGACGCGCTCGCCGCCACGCTGATCGCGACGGTGCGCGCGCGGCTGCCGCACGCGCGCTTCGTCGGCGTCGCCGGGCCGAAGATGGAGGCCGCCGGCTGCGAGGTCTGGCACCCGCTCGAGACGCTGTCGGTCGCGGGCTTGACCGAGGTGCTGGCGCGGCTGCCCGAGATCGTGGCGCTGCGACGCGACGTGGCGCGGCGGATGGTCGCGGAAAAAGTCGCGCTCTTCATCGGTGTCGATGCGCCCGACTTCAATCTCGGTCTCGAGCGGAAGCTCAAGCGTCGCGGCCTGCGCACGATGCACCTCGTGAGCCCGGCGGTCTGGGCCTGGCGGCGGGGTCGCGTCGCGGCGATCGGCCGCGCGGTCCACCGCATCCTCGTGCTGTTTCCGTTCGAGCCTCCGATCTACGAGGCGAAGGGAATCCCGGTCACGTTCGTCGGCCATCCGCTCGCGCAGGAAGCGGCGACCCTCGGGTCGCGGCGCGAGGCGCGCGACCAGCTCAAGCTCGGCGTCGCGCAGCCGGTGTTCGCGCTCCTGCCCGGGAGCCGCACGGTCGAGGTCGAGCGGCACGGCGAGCTCCTGCTCGAGACTGCCGCGGCGCTGCACGCCGCGCGGCCCGACGCGCGCTTCCTCGTGCCGCTCGCGACGCGGTCGACGCGCGACCAGTTCGAGGCGGCGAGCTACCGGACGGGCCACGACAAGCTCCCGATGACGCTCCTGTACGGCCACTCGACCGACGCGCTCCGCGCCGCGGACGTCGCGATCGTGGCGTCGGGGACCGCGACACTCGAGGCGGCGCTCGCGCGCTGCCCGCACGTCATCTTCTATCGGTTGAGCGCCGTGACCGCCGGGATCGTGCGCCGGAAGATCCTGATCCCGTGGGTTGGCCTGCCCAACGTGCTCGCCGGCCGGTACGTGGTGCCCGAGCTCCTGCAGGAGGACGCGACTGTCGAGAACCTGATGCAGGCCGCGCTCAACCTCTACGACGACACCGTCACGCGGCGGCGGCTCGAGGCGCTGTTCGCGGGCTTCGCCGACGCGCTTCGCGCCGACACGGGCACGATCGCCGCGGACGCGGTCGCGGCCGAATTGCGCGCCGCGGGGGCCATGGCATGAGAGCCAAGGCGCGGCTGATCGCAGGCATCGACGAGGCAGGGCGCGGCCCGCTCGCGGGGCCCGTCTTCGCCGCCGCCGTGATCCTCGATGCGCGGCGCCCGATCGACGGGCTGCGCGATTCGAAGCTGCTGACCGCGGCGCAGCGCGAGCGGCTCGCCGAAGCGATCCGCGCGCGCGCGCTCGCCTGGGCCGTGGCCGAGGCGGCCGTCGCCGAGATCGACCGGCTCAACATCCTGCGTGCGACGTTCGTCGCGATGGCGCGCGCCGTCGCGGCGCTCGGCGTCGCCCCCGAGGAGGCGTGGGTCGACGGGAACCGCTGTCCTGAGCTGCCGTGCCCGACGCGGGCGATCGTCGGCGGCGACCGCGACGTGGCCGCGATCTCGGCGGCGTCGATCCTCGCGAAGACCGCGCGCGACGCGCTGCTCGTCGAGCTCGACCTCCGGTATCCGCTCTACGGGTTCGCGCAGAACAAGGGCTACAGCACGAAGGAGCACCTGGCCGCGCTCGCGCGCCACGGCCCGTGCCCGGAGCACCGGCGGAGCTTCGAGCCCGTGCGGCAGACGTCGTTCGAGTTCTGAGGCGCGAGCGTCGGCCCGGCCCATGGAGTACGATCCGCCCTTTCGCTGGAGCCGCCGATGATCCACTGCGTGCTGCACGATCCGCGCGACTCGGTCGCCGTCGTCGTCGTCGAGGGCGTCGCCGCCGGCGCGACGCTGACCGGGCTCATCCTGGACGAGGACCGGACGATCACGCTTCCCTGCGTGCAGGACATCCCCCTCGGCCACAAGGTCGCGCTACGCGACATGGCGGTGGGCGACACGGTGATCAAGTACGGCGTCGACATCGGCAAGGTGGTGCAGCCGATACGGCGGGGCGAACACGCCCACGTCCACAACATCAAGACCAAGCGGTGGTGACGTGCGTTTGCCATTCCCTGTTCGGCGTTCCGGCGTTGCACGAGCCGGCAACCCGTTCGAGCGTCGCGCTCCGTCGGCTGGGGAGGTCGATGCCGGCGCGACGCTCAGCGGGGCGCCGTCTCGCGGTGAGCGCTTGAGCCGCCTGCGTTTCTGACGGTCCTTACTCCAACCATGCAAACTTCGTTTCAGGGTTATCGCCGCGAGAACGGCCGCGTCGGCGTGCGCAACCACGTGCTGCTGCTGCCGGTCGACGACCTGTCGAACGCGGCGTGCGAGGCGGTCGCGCACAACGTCAAGGGCGCGCTGGCGATCCCGCATCCGTACGGCAGGCTGCAGTTCGGCGCCGATCTGGATCTGCACTTCCGCACGCTGATCGGCACCGGCGCGAACCCGAACGTCGCTGCGGTGGTCGTCATCGGCATCGAGGAGCAGTGGACGCAGAAGGTCGTCGACGGCATCGCCGCGACCGGGAAGCCGGTGACGGGCTTCGGCATCGAGCTCCACGGCGACCAGGAGACGATCCTGCGCGCGTCCCGCGCGGCGAAGGACTTCGTGCAGTGGGCGAGCGAGCGGCAGCGCGTCGCGTGCGAGCTCGGGGAGCTCTGGGTCTCGTGCAAGTGCGGCGAGTCCGACACGACGTCCGGCTGCGGTTCGAATCCGACGGTCGGCGACGCGTTCGACAAGCTCTACGCGGCCGGCTGCACGCTCGTGTTCGGCGAGACGACGGAGCTGACCGGCGGCGAGCAGATCGTCGCGGCGCGGTGCCGCGACGCCGAGATCCGCGCCGGGTTCATGCGGATGTTCGACCGCTATCAGCAGGTGATCGACCGCCACAAGACGAGCGACCTCTCCGACTCGCAGCCCACGAAAGGCAACATCGCGGGCGGGCTCACGACGATCGAGGAGAAGGCGCTCGGCAACATCCAGAAGATCGGCAGGAAGTGCACGATCGACGGGGTCCTCGACAAGGCGGAGGCGCCGACCGGCGCGGGCCTGTGGTTCATGGACAGCTCGTCGGCCGCGGCCGAGATGGTGACGCTCTGCGCCGCCGCCGGCTTCGTCGTCCATTTCTTCCCGACGGGGCAGGGCAACGTCATCGGCAACCCGATCCTGCCGGTGATCAAGCTCTGCGCGAACCCGCGTACGGTGCGCACGATGCGCGAGCACATCGACGTCGACGTGAGCGGGCTGCTCCAGCGCGAGATCACGATGAGCGAGGCCGGCGACCGGCTCCTCGACATGATGCTGCGCACGGCGAACGGCCGGCTCACGGCGGCCGAGGCGCTCGGCCACCGCGAGTTCGTGCTGACGCGACTCTACGAGAGCGCATAGGAGAGCCGATGGACGCCGGATCGGCGACGCTCCTGCCCGACCTCGCCGCGGTCCGGGATGCGCAGGCGCGGATCGCGGCCCACGTGCACCGCACGCCGGTGCTGACGTGCGCGGCGATCGACGCCGAGGTCGGCGCACGGCTTCACTTCAAGTGCGAGAACTTCCAGAAGGTCGGTGCGTTCAAGGCGCGAGGCGCGACCAACGCGGTGCTGTCGCTCGACGATGCCACGGCGCGGCGCGGCGTCGTCACGCATTCTTCGGGGAACCACGGCGCGGCGCTCGCCTACGCGGCCGCGCGCCGCGGCATCCCGGCGTGGGTCGTGATGCCGGAGAACTCGGCGCAGGTGAAGCTCGCGAACGTGCGTCGCTACGGTGCGACGGTGCGGCTATGCGAGCCGACGCTCGTGGCGCGCGAGACGGCGTGCGCCGAGCTTCTGGCGTCGACCGGAGCCACGCTCGTCCACCCGTTCGACGATCCGAACGTGATCGCGGGCCAGGGCACCGCCGCGCTCGAGCTGCTCGCGGAGATCCCGGACCTCGACGCGGTCGTCGCGCCGGTCGGCGGCGGCGGCCTGCTGTCGGGGACGGCGATCGGCGCGACTTCGACGCGGCCCGGGATCGCCGTCCACGGCGCCGAGCCAAGAAACGCCGACGATGCGGCGCGAAGCCTCGCGTCCGGGCGCCTCGAGCCGGTCGCGCCGACCGCGACGCTCGCGGACGGGTTGCGCACCACGCTGTCGCCGCGGACGCTCGCCGCGATCCGCGCGCACGTCACCTCGATCGGCCTCGCCACGGAAGCGGGCATCGTCCGCGCGATGCGAATGACGTGGGAGCGGATGAAGATCGTCGTCGAGCCGTCGTCGTCGGTGCCGCTCGCCGCGCTGCTCGAAGGCACGCTCGATCTTCGGGGGCGCCGCGTGGGGATCATCGTCAGCGGCGGCAACGTCGACCTCGACCACTTGCCGTGGCAGCCGTGAGCGGACATCTTCCGCCGCGCGATTATCCGCGCTTCCACCTCGCGTTCCCGGTCACCGATCTCGACGCCGCGCGCCGCTTCTACGGCGAATTCCTGGGCTGCGCCGAGGGCCGGTCGTCGCCGGAATGGGTCGACTTCGACTTCCATGGCCACCAGATCGTCGCGCACAAGGTCCCGCAGGCGGCGATGGGCGAGGCGACCAGCGAGGTCGACGGCAAGCAGGTGCCCGTGCGGCACTTCGGCGTGATCCTCGACCTGTCGGCGTGGGAAGCGCTCGCCGCCCGGCTCAAGGCCGCCGGCGTGTCGTTCGTGATCGAGCCCTACGTCCGCTTTCGCGGGCAGCCGGGCGAGCAGGCGACGATGTTCTTCCTCGATCCGTTCGGCAACGCGCTCGAGTTCAAGGCGTTCCGCGACATCGACCGGCTGTTCGCGAAGCAGCCATGACGCGCGCTTCCGCGCCGACCGCCGAGCGTGCCGCGGCGTCGCCGGCGTCGCGCTGACGCCGATGCCTGCGGTTTCGCTGCCCGACCTCGAGACGCTCGCCCGCTGCGTCCTCGAGCGTGCCGGCGCCGAGCCCGCGATGGCCGAGGCGACCGCGCGCGCGCTCGTCTACGCCGACGCGCGGGGCCTGCCGTCGCACGGCGTGTCGCGGCTGTTGCAGTACGCGGCGCACCTCGCGAACGGCCGCGCCGACGGCCGCGCGCGGCCCGCGATCGTCCGCGCGAAGGGCGGCACGGTTCTGGTCGACGCCGGCTGCGGTCTCGCCTTCTCCGCGTGCGCGCTCGCGGTCGACGAGGCGGTCCGGCGCGCGCGCGAGCACGGCGTCGCCTTCGCCGGAGTCACCAACAGCCACCACTTCGGCATCGCCGCGCATCACCTTCTGCCGGTTGCCGCGGCGGGCATGGTCGGGCTCGCGTTCGGCAATTCGCCGTCGGCGATGGCGGTGCCCGGCGGCAGGCGCCCGCTGCTGGGCACGAACCCGATCGCCGCCATCTTCCCGCGTCGCGACGGGCCGCCGCTGGTGATCGACCTCTCGCTGTCCGAGGTCGCCCGCGGCAAGCTGATGGTCGCGGCGAAGGAGGGCCGGTCGATCCCGGAAGGGTGGGCGCTCGACCGCGACGGTCGGCCGACCACCGATCCGCAGGCGGGGCTCGAGGGCACGATGCTGCCGGCGGGCGGCACCAAGGGTGCGATGCTGGCGCTCGTCGTCGAGCTCCTGGTCACCGCGCTCACCGGCGCCGCGATCGGCTTCGAGGCGACGTCATTCTTCGTCGACGAGGGCAACCGCCCCCGCCTTGGTCAGGCGTTCCTCGTCGTGGACCCGGACGCGCTGGCCGGGCGCGCGACGTATCTCGAGCGGGTCGAGGCGCTCCTCGCGGAGGCGATGCGGGACGAAGGGGTGCGCCTGCCGAACGCGCGGCGGGAGGCGCTCGCGGCCCGCGCCGCCGCGACGGGCGTCGAGGTGCCCGACGCGCTCTGGCAGGACCTGCAGCGCAGGGCCGGAGCCGCGGCATGACGCACCGGCCCACGTCGCTGCTCCTCAACGCCGCGCACGCGCTCGACCACATGTTCCTGCTCGTCTTCGCGACGGCGGTTGGCGCGATCGCCGCGGATTTCGGGGTTGCGCGCTGGGAAGACCTGATGCCGTACGGCGTCGGCGCGTTCGCGCTGTTCGGGCTGGGATCGCTGCCCGCGGGACGCCTGGGCGACCACTGGGGACGGCGGCGCATGATGCTCGTGTTCTTCTTCGGGATGGGCGCGTCGATGCTGCTCTGCGCGGCGACGACGGGACCGTGGCAGCTCGCCGCGGCGCTCACGCTCATGGGCGCCTTCTCGTCGATCTACCATCCCGTGGGCATTCCGCTGCTCGTGCGCGGAGCGGCGCGACCGGGGCTCACGATCGGCATCAACGGCCTCGCGGGCAACCTCGGCGTCGCGCTCGCGGCCGCCACGACCGGCGTGCTCGTGAAGTACGCGGGCTGGCGCGCCGCGTTCGCGGTGCCGGCGTTCGCCGCCTTCGCCGCCGGCATCGCGTTCGCGCTCGTCGCGCCGGACGAGCCGTTGCCTCCGGCGCGGCGCGAGGCGACCCAGGCGCCGCTTCCCGCGGGACTGCTCGCGCGCGTGTTCGCCGTGATCACGGTCGCTTCGGTCGCCTCGGGGCTGCTCTTCAACTTCACGACCAACGGTAACGGCGAGCTCCTGCGCGAGCGGATGGCGGCGATCACCGCGGACCCGGCCGTCCTGGGCGCGCTGCTCGCGCTCGTCTACGTGGCGGGTGCCTGCGCGCAGGTCGTCGTCGGCTCGCTGATCGATCGCGTGCCCGTCAAGCGCCTCTACCTCGCGCTGGTCGCGTGCCAGGTGCCGCTCTTCGCGCTCGCCGCGGCGGCGGACGGCTGGGCGCTGTACGCGCTGATGGTCGCGTTCATGATCGCCGTGTTCGGAGCGATTCCGTTCACCGACGCGCTCATCGTCCGCTACGTCGACGACCGGATGCGCTCGCGCGTCTCCGGCATGCGCCTCACCGTCGCGTTCGGCGTGAGCTCGCTGGCGGTGTGGGCGCTGGGGCCGGTGGTCAAGGCGGCCGGCTTCGGCGCGCTGCTCGCCGCGATGGCGGCGATCGCGGTGGCGGCGTGCGCCGCGGTGGCGATGCTGCCGGGCCGCGCGCCGGCGGAGGAGGGGTCGGCTACCGACGCCGACCTGCGGCGAGCGCCTCGCGCAGCGCGTTGAACACGCCGGGCGCGGCCGCGATCACCTCGCTCGCGCGCAGGAAGTCGGTGCCGCCGGCGAAGTCGCCGACGCGGCCGCCCGCTTCCTTGATCAGCAGCGCGCCGGGCGCGACGTCCCACGGTCTCGACGTCGTCACCCAGAAGCCGTCGAGCCTGCCGGCCGCGACGTACGCGAGGTCGAGCGCAGCGGACCCCGCGCGCCGCACGTCGGCGGCGCGGCCGAGCACCGTGCCGAGCAGCGGCATGAAGTCGTGCATCTGCGAGCTCTTGCGGGCGGGAAAGACCGTGCCCAGCAGCGCCTGGTCGAGCGCCATGCAGCTCGACACGCGGATCGGCGCGCCGTTGAGCTGCGCCCCCTTGCCGCGAATCGCCGTGTAGAGCTCGTCGCGCACCGGGTCGAGGACGACGGCGTGCGTGATCTCCGTTCCGTGCGCGAGCGCGATCGACACCGCGAAGTACGGGTAGCCGTGCGTGAAGTTGGCGCTGCCGTCGAGCGGGTCGACGATCCACTTGAAGCCGGCGCCGTCGCGCGCGCCTTCGATGTGGCCCGATTCCTCGCCGAGCACGGCGTGCTCCGGGAACGCGGCGCGGATCGTCGCGACGATCGCGTTCTCCGCTTCCGTGTCCGCGGCGGCGGCGATGTCGGCGTGCTCCTTCGCGTGCGCGGGCAGCCGCTTCAAGTCGCGCGCGGCGTCGATGACGACCGACCCCGCGCGGCGGGCGGCGCGGACGGCGACGGCGAGGACGGGGTCGTTGATCATCGGAAGAGTCGCGCCGCGGCCATTCTACTGCGCCGCCGCGGATGCGTCCGGCACGTTGCAGAAGCACGGCTCGGCGGCGGTTCCGCCGGTCTTTGCGCGACGGCCTGGGGAGGGCATTGGCAGATCCGACGCTAGCGGTTGCCGACGCCGCGGTCGAGCCGGTATTGGATGCCGACCCAGATGCCGAATCCCGGCACCGGCGACTGGAACGGCTCGGGGCCCGCGAGGCTCGCGTCGAAGGTGCTGCGCGGACCACGGAAGAAATTGGAGCCGAGGATCCCGAAGTTCTCCGCCCTCGTGTCGAACAGATTGTCGATGCGGGCGAAGAGCTGCCAGTCGCGGGCGAGCTGCCAGCTCGCGTCCATCGCCACCAGTGCGTAGCCTGGTACCTTGCCGCCGGGGTCGGCGTTGTTCTCGTTGCCGCGCGCATATTGCCAGCTGGCGGCGACCAGGGACACGCCGACCGCGAACGGACCTTGCGACCAGTCTCCGCGCAGCCGGAAGGTGTCGGCGGGCATTCCCGGCAGTCGATTGCCCGGCGCCACGACGATGTTGCCGTCGGCGTCGGCGGTCGCATTGTTGGGGCTGTTCTCGACGAAGCCGGTCTCGAACGTCGCCAGCAGATGGCTGTACTTCGCGACGAACCGGAACGGGCCGACCGCGGCGCCGCCCGTCAGCTCGATCCCCTGGCGGCGCGTATCGCCGACGTTGCGGAAATAGCCCGAGTTGATCGCGCCGGCGCCGGCGCTCACGAACTGGATGTCGTCGGCAAGCTCGGTGCGGTAGAGCGCGGCGCTGTAGACCGTGGCGGAGCTGGGGCGGCCGCGCACGCCGAACTCGTAGGTCGTTGCGCGCACGGCGGAGAGCGGCGGATCGGCGACGAAGATATTGGGCAGCGTGCAGGGCGCATTCGGATCCGAGCAGGTGAGCTCGATCGGCGAAGGCACGCGCATGCCCTGGCTCACGCCGCCGAAGACGTTGGCGCCGCCCTCGCTGGTCCAGGTCGCGCCGGCGGCGGGGTTGAAGCGGCGGAAGGTGTTCGTCCCGTCGATCGCCGGCGCCTCGCCGCTCTCGTCCCGCGTGGCGACGCGGGCCCAGTTGTAGCGACCGGACAGCACCACGCTCCACGCACGCGACAGCGCGATCGTGTCGGTCACATAGGCACCGGCGTAGCGGTTGGTGGTCTTGACCGCGGTCAATGGCGAGAAGGGGCCCAGGCCGACGGTGTCGCGGCCGTCGACGAACGTCGCGGGCTGCGTGCTCTGATCGAAATCGGTGATGCCGGCGTCGTACGACAGCCCCGCGATCAGCTGATGTTTGACGCCCCACCCGTCGCGCCGGGCCGTGCCCTGCAGCGAGGCGCCCCACGCTTGCGTGGTCGCGCGCGTGTCGACGTTGGCGGCCTCGTACGGATCGTCGGGGGGCGAGTAACCGTCGTTGACGTTGCTGTTGACGCCGCCCGTCTTGTACCGCCGATAAAAGGCGTTCGCTTCGAGGAGCGTGTCGCCGTCGAGCGCATGCTGCGCGTTGCCGTTGACGAAGAGAAGCCGGTTGTCCGTCGTATCCGGCCACGTGTACGCCCGCCGCGGATTCACGAGCATCGAAATCGGCAGCGCCTGCGTCCCCTCCAGATGGTTGTCGGCGAGGTTGACGGCCAGATTGGCCTGATTCCCGTCGCTGCGTCCGTCGACGCGGGTATAGAGGCGCCGGATCCTGGTGTTCGAGTGATCGCGCCAGCCGTCGTCGTCGATCGACTCGAACGCCGCGTAGGCGGCGAGACCGCCGTCGCGATAGCCGCCGTCGGCCGACACCTCGACCCGATTGAACGAGCCGGCGGAGACCGAGGCATTCAGGCCGTCGTAGCGGAAGCCGTCCTTCATCTGGATCGTCAGCGCGCCGCCCAGCGTGTTGAGCCCGAACACCGGAT
>DASQBO010000011.1:0-3773 GCA_035635175.1 Casimicrobiaceae bacterium
CGCGGACCGTGGACACCCCGACCTCGGGTGGCGGTATCTCGACCGCTGGCTCGAGATCGCCGGCGACTACGAGGGCGTCGCGCTGCTGCGGTTCTACTTCACGTACCGGGCGATGGTGCGGGCGAAGGTGCGGCGGCTCCGCGCCGCGCAGCTCGCACCCGGCGCCGAGCGCGACGCGACCCTCTCCCGTTACCGGAGCTACCTCGACCTCGCGCGCGATGCCGCGCGCCCGCCGCGCCCGGCGCTCGTCGTGACGCACGGCCTCTCGGGCTCGGGCAAGACCGCGGTCACCGACGCGCTCGTCGAGCGCACGGGCGCGATCCGCGTGCGCACCGACGTCGAGCGCAAGCGCCTCGCCGGCCTCGCCCCGGCGTCCGGCAGCGCTTCGAAGGTCGGCGAAGGGCTCTACGCGGACGCCGCGACGCGCGCGACCTACGAGCGCGCGCTCGCGCTTGCGCTCGCCGTCGCCGACGCGGGGCACCTCGCGGTCGTCGACGGAACGTTTCTCCGGCGCTGGCAGCGCGACCGGGCGCGCGAAGCGGCCGCCGCCGCGGGGCTGCCTTTCGCCGTCCTGGACTTCAGTGCGCCCGAGCCCACGCTGCGCGCGCGCATCGCCGCGCGGGCGCAGGCGGGAACCGACGCTTCCGAGGCCGACCTCGCCGTCCTCGCCCACCAGCAGGCGACGGCGGAGCCGCTCGCCGAAGACGAGCGCGGCGGCGTCGTGCCGTACGACGCGAGCGCGCCACTCGAGCGCGCCCGCGACGCCGCGACCTGGCGCCCGCTCGAACGCGCGCTTGGAAGGAGCTGAGGGAAGCTACGGCGCTGGCGGACGCACGAGCGCGTCGACGCCGACGACCGCGCCCGCCGCTTTCGCGCGATAGCCGGGGAGCCGCGCGACCACGCCGGCGACCGCCGGTCCCCGCAGGAGCTCCTGCAGACGGACGAGCGCGGGCTTCTCGAGGTCCGCCGCGCGCACCGCGAAGTAGTAGCGCTCGCGCACGAGCGGAACGAAGGCGAGACCGTATTCCGCCGCCGCCGCGCGGAGCCCGAACCCGGCGTCGGCACCGCCCGACGCGACCGTCGCGGCGACCGCCGCGTGCGTGTACTCCTCGTTCCCGAAGCCCTCGAGCGAGGACGCCGCGACGTCCTCCTGCGCGAGTCGGCGCTCGATCAGGAGCCGCGTCCCCGAGCCGCGCTGCCGGTTGACGAAGCGCAGCCCGCGCTCGGCCACCTCGCGCAGGGTCCGCACGCGCGCGGGGTTGCCGCGCGCCAGGATCAGCCCCTGCTCGCGGTCGACGAAGCGGACGAGGCGATCGCGGCGCGCCGACAGGAAGCGCAGGAAGGGCGCGCGCCCGTCGCGCTCCTGCGGCCCCGTCGCGACGTGGAAGCCCGCGGCGTCGGCGCGGCCCTGCGCGAAATCCTCGAGCGCCACGAGGCTGCCGACGAAGCGCAGATCGAGCTCGAGGCCCCCGTCCGCCGCAGCGTCGCGCAGCGCCGCGAGCGCGAGGTCGTGGCTCGCGGCGATCCGCAGGCGGACGGCCGGGGAGCGCGGCCGCCGCGGGGCGTCGGCGACGAGCTCGAACGCGAGCGGCGGCGCGAGGCGCGCGACGCGACGCTGGCCGGCGATCGTCGCGTCGTGCAGCCGCCGGCCCGCGGGCGTGAGCGTCGCGCCGCGGCCACGCGCGAGCTGCACGAGAGGCACGCCGAAGGTCCGCCGCGCCTCCCGCAGAAGCGTCCAGCCGGTGCGATAGGACACGCCGCACTGCTCCACGGCGTCGGACAGCGAGCCGGTCCGCGCGATGGCCTCGAGCAACGGGACGAGCCGCTCGGGAACGGCGGTCGCCGGCTCCGACGCCAGCGTCCAGCCCAAGCGGGGCACGAACCTCATATGCAAAGCATTGCATATTGGTCGGCGCTCGTCGAGCCGCTATCATGGCGGGCCCGCGCGGAGCGGAGACTTATTATGCAAAGCTTTGCATATTTGCTCGCCCCCCGCGCGGACGCCCCGTGAATGGATTCGCCGACGCCGCCCTGCAGGCGGCCCGCCTCGTCGCCGAAGGAAACCCGAAGCTCGTCGAGATCGTCGCGCTGAGCCTCGAGGTGAGCCTCGCCGCGGTCGTCGTCGCGTCGCTGGTCGCGCTGCCGGCCGGCGCGTTCGTCGCCGTGGCGCGCTTCCCCGGCCGCAAGACGCTGATCGTCGTGCTCAACGCGCTGATGGGGCTGCCGTCGGTCGTCGTCGGCCTCGCCGTCTACCTGCTGCTCTCGCGCGCCGGACCGCTCGGCAGCGCGGGCATCCTGTTCACGCCGACGGCGATGGTGATCGGGCAGACGATCCTGATCACGCCGACGATGGCGGCGCTCGCGCGGCAGATCGCCGAGGACGGCTGGGAGGAGTACCGCGAGCAGCTGCGCTCGCTCGGCGCGTCGCGGACGGGAGTGGCGCTCACGCTGCTGTGGGACCTTCGCTTCACGCTGGTGACGATCGTGCTGGCGGGCTACGGCCGCGCCGCCTCCGAAGTGGGGGCCGTGATGATCGTCGGCGGCAACATCGACGGCGTCACGCGCGTGATGACGACGGCGATCGCGCTCGAGACGAGCAAGGGCGACCTGCCCCTCGCGCTCGGCCTCGGCTTCATCCTGCTCGCGATCGTGCTGACGCTGAACGCCGTCGCCTTCGTCGTACGCGACGCGGTGCAGCGCCGCCACGGCTGACCTCCCCGATGGACCTCCGCACGCCCGTCTCGCTCCTTCCGCTCACCCTCGAGGACGTCGTCTTCGAGGCCGGCTCGCGCCGCATCCTGCACGGCATCTCGCTCGAGCTCGACGCGGGTCCACGGACGATGATCGTCGGACCGAACGGTGCCGGGAAGAGCGTGCTCCTGCGCATCTGCCACGGGCTCCTGCCGCCGAAATCCGGCCAGGTCCGCTGGAACTCGCCGGAAGTCCCGCACGCGCCGCGCCGGCAGGCGATGGTGTTCCAGCGGCCGGTGATGCTGCGCCGGAGTGCGCTCGCGAACGTGCTCTACGCGCTCAAGTGCTCGGGCGTGCTCGCGCCGTGGCGCCGCGAGCGCGCGCTGGTCGCGCTCGACCGCGTCGGGCTTGGCGCGCTCGCCGACCGGCCCGCGCGCGTGCTGTCCGGCGGCGAGCAGCAGCGGCTCGCGCTCGCCCGCGCGTGGGCGCTCGACCCGGAGGTGCTGTTCCTCGACGAGCCGACCGCGAGCCTCGATCCCGGCGCCACGCAGGAGATCGAGCGCGTGATCCAGGCCATGCACGAGGGCGGGACGAAGATCGTGATGGTCACCCACAACCTCGGGCAGGCGCGCCGGCTCGGCGACGAGATCCTGTTCCTGCACCAGGGCCGCGTCGTCGAACGCGCACCCGCCGAGCGCTTTTTCCGCGAGCCGCATACCCGTGAGGCCGCGCAGTTCCTCGAAGGAGAGTTGCCATGGTAATCGTGCGCCGCCTGTTCCTCGCCGCGCTCCTCGCGCTGTCCGCGTTCGCCGCGGCCGCGCAGGAGAAGTACATCATCGTCGCGTCGACGACGTCGACCGAGCAGTCGGGGCTCTTCGGCTACCTGCTGCCGATCTTCACCAAGGAGACCGGCATCCAGGTGCGCGTCGTCGCGCTCGGCACCGGGCAGGCGCTCGACCTCGCGCGGCGCGGCGACGCCGACGTCGCCTTCGTCCACGCCCGCTCCGCCGAGGAGAAGTTCATCGCCGGAGGCGACGGCGTCAAGCGTTACCCGGTCATGTACAACGACTTCGTGCTGATCG
>DASQBO010000012.1:0-3431 GCA_035635175.1 Casimicrobiaceae bacterium
GCTGACGCAGTCGATCGCAATCCTCGAGTGGCTCGACGAGACCTTCCGCGAGCCGTCCATCCTGCCCCGCGACGCCGCGGGCCGCGCGCGCGTGCGCTCGCTCGCGCTCGCGATCGCGTGCGACATCCATCCGCTCGACAACCTGCGCGTGCTGAGCTACCTGACCGGCACGCTCGGCGCCACCGAGGCGCAGAAGAACGGCTGGTACAAGTACTGGATCGACGTCGGCTTCGAGGCGCTCGAGACGCGGCTCGCGCGCGACGGCGCGACCGGCCGCTTCTGCCACGGCGACGCGCCGACGATCGCCGACATCTGCCTCGTCCCGCAGATGGCGAACGCGCGCCGCGTCGAGTTCGACTTCGCGCCGTACCCGACGCTCGCGCGGATCGAGGGCGCGTGCCAGGCGCTGCCGGCATTCGTCGCCGCGGCGCCGTCGAACCAGCCGGACGCGGAATAGGGAGGTCCTCGTGACATATGTCCTGCCGGCGTGGGAGTTGCCCGCCGTGCCGATCCGCGGCGGCGCCGAGCGCTTTCCCGTGCGCCACATCTTCTGCGTCGGGCGCAACTACGCCGAGCACGCGAAGGAGATGGGCGGCGACGCGACGAAGGAGCCGCCGTTCTTCTTCACCAAGGCGGCGGACTCGATCGTGCCCGTCGTGCCGCCGGCCGTCGGCCGCATCGCGTACCCGGCGGCGACGAAGAACCTGCACCACGAGATCGAGCTCGTCGTCGCGATCGGCGGACGCGGCGCGAACGTGACGCCGGAGCACGCGTCGGCGCTGGTCTTCGGCTACGCGGTGGGCCTCGACATGACGCGGCGCGATCTCCAGAACGAGATGCGCGAGAAGAAGCGGCCCTGGGACATCGGCAAGTCGTTCGCGGGCGCGGCGCCGATCGCGCCGATCCACCGCGCGGCGGGCGGCGCTCTTTCGCGCGGCGCGATCACGCTCGACGTGAACGGCGCGCGGCGGCAGACGGGCGACCTCGCCGACATGATCTGGGACGTCCCGCACACGCTCGCGTTCCTCTCGCGGTACTACGAGCTGCAGCCCGGCGACCTCGTCTTCACGGGCACGCCGTCGGGCGTCGGCCCGGTCGTCGCCGGCGACCGGCTCGACGGCGCGATCGAAGGGCTCTCGCCGCTCGCCGTCGTCATCGCGCCCCCCGCGGGCTGACGTGGCGGACGTCGTCTACACGCCGGAGTTCGTCGAGCGCGGCTACAACCTCCGCGCCGCGGTGCCCGAGCATCCGCAGTGGTTCGAGCGCTACGCGGCGGCGTCCGCGGAGGCACGCGCGCGCTTCGCGCCGCGGCTCGACCTTCGCTACGGCCCGGGGCCGAAGGAGACGCTCGACCTGTTCGTTCCCGCCGCGCCCGCGCGGGGGACGTTCGTCTTCCTGCACGGCGGCTACTGGCGCGCGCTCGACAAGGGCGACTTCTCGTACGTCGCGCCGACGTTCCTCGCGCAGAACCTCGCGGTCGCGGTCGTCAACTACGACCTCTGCCCCGACGTGACCGTGGCGGCGATCGTCGACGAGTGCCGGCGCGCGCTGGCCTGGCTCGTCCGCGAGGGCGCGGCGCTCGGAGCGGCCGCCGATCGCATCGTCGTCGCCGGGCATTCCGCGGGCGGCCACCTGACCGCGATGCTGTTCGCGACCGACTGGGCGGAGGCGGGGCTGCCCGTGCCCTCGATCGTGGGCGGCGTCTCGCTCTCCGGCGTCCACGACCTCGCGCCGATCGTCCACTTCTCGTTCAACGTCGACATACGTCTCGACGCTGCCGAGGCCGCGCGGCTGTCCCCGGTTCGCCTCCGCCCGCGCACGGCGGCGCCGCTCCTCGTTGCCGTCGGCGCGGACGAGACGCCGGAGTTTCTCCGGCAGGCGCGGCTGCTCTGGGACGCCTGGCCGGAGAGCCGTCCGCCGGGCGACGTGGCGCCCCTGATCGTTCCAGCTCGGCACCACTTCAGCGTGGCCGCCGATTTCGGCGATCCCGGGAGCGAGCTGGCGCGCCGAGCCGTGTCGCTGTTCTAGTCGCTGCGGGTCATCCGGCTCCTCCGCCCGCGCCCGTCGCCCCGGACGTGCGCTTCGTCCACGGCCATTGACAACTGACCCCAAGTCACTTAGCCTGCCGGGCAAGTGACCCCGAGTCATTTATGTCGATGCCGGAGGGAAGGAAGCCATGGTCATCCGTCAGCGCGCCATGCAGGCCGAGGACAAGCGGGAGCGGCACGACGCGATCCTGGACGCGGCGGAGCGCGTGCTGCTGCGCTCGCCCGAGCGCGTCGTCAACGTCGCCGACGTCGCCGACGAGGCGGACCTCGCCAAGGGCACGGTCTACCTGTATTTCCCGAGCAAGGACGAGCTCCTGTTGGCCGTTCACGAGCGGCGCGTCGACGCCTTCTTCCGCGACGTCATCGCATTGGTCGAGGGGCCCCCGCCGGTGTCGATCGGCCCGATGTTCGAGCTCACGCGGCGCCACATCGTCGAGCCGCCGCTGTTCCTTCCGCTCGCGTCGCGCTGCTTCGGCGTCATGACGCACAACATCCCGGCGGAGAGCGCCGCCGCGTTCAGACAGCGGATGGCCGCGAGGCTCGAGCGGGCGGGCGCGGGCCTCGAGCGCCATTTCACGGCGCTGCCGCAGGGGGGCGGAGTCGCGCTGCTGCGCCGCAGCTACGCACTGATCCTCGGGCTCTGGCAGATGTCGGCCGGCGCCGAGGGCGAGAACGCGCATTGCGCACTGGTCGGCCCCGCTCCCTCGCCCGTCTTCGCGTGGAGCTATCCGACGGAGCTCGAGGTGGCGCTGCGTGCCTTGTGGCGCGGGATGGTCGGCGCCCCCGCGCTGGAGGGAATCCGATGAAGCCCTTCATTGCCGTGCCCGTGCTCCTCGTTGCCCTCGCCGCGGCCGGCTGCGCGAAGCAGGAGGCTCCGCTCGAGGTCCCGCGTCCGGTGATGCTGACGCAGGTGACGCCCGGCAGCGGCGGCGAGACTGCGGTCTTCGCGGGCGAGGTGAAGCCGCGCTACGAATCGGATCTCGCGTTCCGCATCGCCGGCAAGATCGTCGCGCGGGCGGTCGACGCCGGCGCGCGCGTGTCCAAGGGGCAGGTGCTCGCGCGGCTCGATCCCGCGGACGTCGGCCTGCAGGCCGAGGCGGCGAAGGCGCAGGTCGCGGCGGCGCAGAACGAGTACGACTTCGCGCGCGCCGAGTTCCTGCGCTACCAGTCGCTGCTCGAGCAGAAGTTCGTGAGCGCCTCGGCACTCGACGCGAAGAAGAACGCGATGAACACGAACCGCGCGAAACTCGAGCAGGCGAAGGCGAACCTCGCGGTGACCGAGAACCAGGCGGCATACGCGACCCTCGTCGCGCCCGAGGACGGCGTGATCACCGCGGTGACGGCGGAAGCGGGGCAGGTCGTCGGCGCGGGACAGGTCGTCAT
>DASQBO010000013.1:0-11014 GCA_035635175.1 Casimicrobiaceae bacterium
GACCCCGACTTTCGCGATTGCCGTTGCCGCCAACCCCGCGGCCGGCGGCACAGTCGTGTGCACGCCCAACCCGGTTCTCAGCGGAAGCGACAGCGTCTGCACCGCCACTCCGAATGCCGGCTACAGCTTCGTTGGCTGGGGCGGCGACTGCGCGGGGACGGCAGGCGCGACGTGCACGCTGACCGGCGTCACCGCGACCAAGTCGGTGACGGCGAACTTTGCCCCGGTGAGCGGCCCGGCGGCGCAACCGATTCCAACGTTATCGCAAATGGGAACCTGGCTGCTCGCGGGCTTGCTGGTCCTGTTGGCCGGAATAGGGATTCGGAGGCGAAGCGCGCGGGGCTAGCCCCACGGTTCCGTTGTGCGCGGATGCGGTCGGACCGAATGGCTTCGGTCCGGCCTTCCGTCGGCGATTCAGTCGAGACGCTCGACGAATCCCGTGACTTCCCGGCGGTCGTGATAGAGCTGGCGAAGGGAAATCCCGCAATTCACGCGGGCCCGCCTGACCAGATCTTCCACGATCTGCCTGCAGCGCATCGTTTCCTCGAACCTCCTTTTCATCGGCAGCTTGAGGTTGAAGATCGCGCGCCGCGCGTGGCCCTCGCCGATCCAGCGCGCGACGAGCGCGGCGATGCGCGAGGGCTGCTCCGCGATGTCGCAGACGAGCCAGTCCACCGGCCGCCGCGGCAGATAGGTGATGCCGTCGGACCGGAGATGCGTCACCAGAGGATCTTGGGCGACTTCGCCCTTGAGGGGCCCGTTGTCGACGGCGGTCACGCGAAGGCCGCGGTGCGCGAGCTGCCAGGTCCAGCCGCCCGGCGCGGCACCGAGGTCGACGGCGCGCATCCCGGCATGGACGAGCTCGAGCTCGCGCTCGCCCAGGAACGTGACGAACGCCTCGGCGAGCTTCAACGTCGAGCGCGACGGCGCGCCTGCCGGCATCCGCAGCCGGGGGATGCCCATCGGCCACGGGCTGCCCCAAGGCGCCATGCTCGCGCCGACGTAGGCGTGCGCGCCGTCGGCGAAGAGGACGTGCAGCGCGCGCATCGTTGACCCCGATTCGAGGATTCCGCCCTCGCGAAGCGCATCGGCGAGCGGTGTCTCCACGGCTCGGCAGATTCCGGAGAGCTCCTTGCCGTCGTTGGTGTCCGGCGTTTCGAGCCGCACGGAGTCGAAGACGAGGCGCCCCCGAGTCTTGTGCGGCGCGCCGGGCAACGGGAACCCGGTGCGAAACGCCTCGACCATCGCGGCCAGCGGCGTGACCCGATTCGCGCGACCTTTCGTCGGCGCGCCGTCGAGCAGCGCGTGCGGTCCGGTGCCGAAGAACAAGGCGCGCACGAAGATGGGAGGGGCGGCGGTAAGCGCGCGCGGCCAGCGCTGCGCATCGAACCGCTCGGGGGTGGCCACCACGAAGCCGCGACCCAGTGGCGCGTCCACTGCAACCGCTGCCTCCGCGGCGGCCGCGACGCGCCGGAGATCCGCCGCCGCCTCGGGCTCGAAGCCCGCGCGGCAGTGCGCGACGAGCCGCGGCGTCAGGTCGCGAGCGTCGACCAATCCGGGGCGACCTCGGTGAGTGCGCGGCGCACGTGACCGCGGAATCCGCTGACCGTTTCCGCCGAGAAGAGCGCGTCGACGATCGCCTGCTCGGCCGCCTCGGCGGCGGCCTCGAACAGCGGGTCGAGAAGCCGTTCCGCGAGCGTCTCGAACGGGCCCACTGGCGGACCGTCGAGTGGAATCGTCTGTGCCGTCGAGAACGCGAGCGCGATGTCGCCGCTGCCGTGGCCGTAGAACGATCCTGTGCGCGCGATGCCGGCCCCCGCACGCGTCGCGACGCGGCGCAACTGCCGGTGGTCGAGCGGCGCGTCGGTGGCGAGGACCACGATGATCGAGCCGCTGTCCTTCTGCGGCGCGGTCGCGGCGAGTCGCCGCGCGAGCACGGTGCCGATCCTTCGGCCGGCCAGGGTCAGGCATTCGGGCTTGCCGAAGTTCGCGAGCACGAGCGCTCCGACGACGTAGTCGCGCGAGGCGGCATTGGCCAACCGCGACGCGGTGCCGATGCCGCCCTTGAGGCCGAAGCACGACATCCCGCGTCCCGCCCCGACGGACCCGCGCGCGAAGTCGGTTCCGGCGAGGGCGAGCGCCTCGGCGTAGTGCGATTCGGCGACCGCGAGCGCCTGCATGTCCGACAGATACGCGTCGCTGCACTCGAACACGAGCGGATTGACCGACGTCGTCGTGCGCGCGATGCCGGGATTTGCGGCAACCGCGCCGCGGATCTGCGCCGTCGCGACCGTTCCGACGGAGAAAGTGTTGGTGAGCGCGATCGGCGTCTCGAGGACGCCGAGCTCGTTCACCTGCAGGAGCCCGACGCTCTTGCCGAAGCCGTTGACCACGACGGCGGCCGCGGGCACCTTGGCGCGAAAGGGATCTCCGCCGTGCGGCCGGACGACCGTGACGCCGGTCTGGACGTCGCCGCTCGCGAGCGTGCAGTGGCCGACGGTCACGCCGGCGACGTCGGCGATGGTCGCGCGCGAGCCGTGCGGCAGGATGCCGATCCGCGGCCCGGCGCTCAAGGCCGTCGGCTCCTCATCGCCGCTCGATCTTGGGGTCGAGCGAGTCGCGCAGGCCGTCGCCCAGCAGGTTGAACGCGAGCACGGTGACGAAGATCGCGATGGCGGGAAAGAGCGCGACGTGCGGGGCCGTCATCATGTCCGAGCGCGCTGCGTCGAGCATCGCGCCCCACTCCGGGGTCGGCGGCTGCGCGCCCATGCCGAGGAACGACAGGCTCGCGGCGGTGATGATCGACGTGCCGATCCGCAGCGAGAAATAGACGACCACGGCGGAGATGGTCCCGGGAAAGATGTGGCGCGCGATGATCGTGCGGTTGTCGGCCCCGATGCTCCGCGCCGCCTCGACGTAGGTCAGGTGCTTGAGCGCGAGCGTGTTGCCGCGGACGAGCCGCGCGAAGGTCGGGATGCTGAAGATGGCGACCGCGATGATCACGTTCGCCATGCCGCCACCGAGGATCGCGACGATGCCGATCGCGAGCAGGATCCCGGGGAACGCGAACAGCACGTCGCAGACGCGCATTATGATCCGGTCGGCCCAGCCCTCGTAGAACCCCGCGACGAGCCCGAGCAGCGTGCCGATGAGAGCGCCGACGGCGACCGAGATGAAGCCGGCGGCGAGCGAGATCCGCGCGCCCATCAGGATCCGGCTGAAGATGTCGCGGCCGAGCGAATCGACGCCGAAGAGGTGCTGCCACGACGGCGGCGCGTTGAGCTTGTCGTAATCGAAATACGTCTCGGCGTCGTACGGCACCACCCACGGGGCGACGATCGCGAGGGCGACCAGCGCAATCACGAAGCCGCCGGCGACGAGCGCGACCGGCTGCTTCCGGAACTTGCGCCAGAACTCCGACCACGGCGTCCGGACCGCATCCGGCTTCCCAGCGACGGCGGCAACGTCCGCGGCGGCGTCATCCATCAGCGATAGCGAATGGTCGGGTTGATGAGGCCGTACAGCACGTCGACCACCAGGTTGATCAGGATGAACTCGAGCGAGAAGAGCAGCACGAGCGACTGGATCACCGGATAGTCGCGCATGTCGACGGCATCGACCAGCAGCCGACCGAGCCCGGGCCAGTTGAAGACCTTCTCGACGACGATCGAGCCGCCGAGGAGGAAGCCGAACTGCAGGCCCATCATCGTGACCACGGGAATGAGCGCGTTGCGCATCCCGTGCTTGGCGACGACGCTGCTCTCGGCGAGCCCTTTCGCGCGCGCCGTGCGGATGAAGTCCTCGCCGAGGATGTCGACGAACGACGAGCGGGTGAAGCGCGCCATGATCGCCGCGACGGCGGCGCCGAGCGTCAGCGACGGCAGCACGTAGTGGCGCCACGTGTCGCTGCCGACCGTCGGAAGCCAGCCGAGCTGCACCGAAAACACCTGCATCAGCACCATGCCGAGCGCGAACGCCGGGAACGAGATGCCGGACACCGCCAGCGTCATCCCGAGGCGGTCGGGCCAGCGGTTGCGCCAGACGGCCGACAGGATGCCGATGGTCATCCCGAAGAGCACCGACCACATCATGCTCCACACCGTGAGCCAGAACGTAGGCATGAACCGGTCGGCGATCTCGTCGCGCACGAGCCGCTTCGTGCGCAGCGACTTGCCGAAGTCCCACTGCACGACGCCCGCGGCGAAGCGCGCGAACTGCTCCGGCAGCGGCCGGTCGAGCCCCAGGTCCTTGCGCACGAGCTCGACGGTCTCGGGCGTCGCGTCGGGGCCCGCGGCGAGGCGCGCCGGATCGCCCGGCAGCAGGTGGACGAAGAGGAAGACGAGCAGGCCGACGATGGCGAGGGTCGGCAGGAGGCCCAGCAGGCGCTTGACGATGTACTGGAGCATGCGTCCGCCGCGGCCGCGCCCTTCGCTCGTCGTCCCCGCGGAGGCGGGGACCCAGTGTCGTTACGAGAGACACTGGATTCCCGCCTGCGCGGGAATGACGGCGTCTACTTGAGGTCGACCTCGGTGAAATTGAACGACGCGTCCGGAATCACGTAGACGCCGGAAAGCTTCTTGTTGTTCGCCGACAGCAGCTTCTCGACGACGAGCGGCGCCCACGCCGCGTCGTTCCACGCGGTCTGCTGCGCGTCCCTGTAGAGCTCGGCCTTCTTCGTCGAATCGGTCGTGAGCTGCGCATTCTTGATGTCGGCGTCGAACCTCGGATTCGAGTAGAACGTGTAGTTGCTCAGCTTGGGCACCCACGAGTCGGTTGCAAGCAGCGGCCGCAGCGCCCAGTCGGCCTCGCCGGTCGACGTCGACCAGCCGATGTAGTACAGACGCACCGGCGCCGTCTTCGGATCCTGCCAGCTCTCGACCTTCTCGACGCGTTGGCCGGCTTCGAGCAGCGTGATCTTCGTGCGGATGCCGACTTGCTGGAGCTGCTGCTGCAGGAACTGCGTGACCTTCTGTGCCGTGCTGTGGTTGTAGCCGGACCACAACTCCGTCTCGAAGCCGTTGGGGTAGCCGGCCTCGGTCAGGAGCTGCTTCGCCTTGGCGACGTCGTAGGGCCACGGGCCGATCTTCACCGCATATTCGACACCTTGCGGCGCGACGCCTTCCGCGGGCGTCGCGTACCCCGCGAATGCGACTTTGGCGAGCGCGTCCTTGTTGATCGCGTAGTTGATCGCTTCCCGCACCTTCGGGTTGTCGAGCGGCTTCTGCAGCACGTTCATCGCCAGATAGCGCAGGACGATCGACGGCGCGGCCACGAGCTCGAGGTCCGGCTTCGACTTCAGCACCTCGGCCATTTCGTAGGGGACCGGGAACGTGAAGTGCGCTTCGCCCGTCTGCATGACCGATGCCCGCGTGTTGTTGTCGACGACCGGCTTCCAGGTGATCGTGTCGACCTTCGGGTAGCCCTTCTTCCAGTAGCCGTCGAACTTCGCGACCTTGAGGTAGTCGGTCGCCTTCCACTCCACGAACTTGAACGGTCCCGTGCCTACCGGGTGGAACGCGATGTCCTTGTTGCCCCACTGCTTCAGCGCCGCCGGGCTGATCATCACCGTCGACGGGTGCGCGAGCTGGTTGATGAACGGCGAGAACGGCGCCTTGAGCGTGATCCGCGCCGTGTAGTCGTCGACGACCTCGGTCTTCGCGATGTTGTTGTTGTAGAGCCCGTAGCGCTTGAGCTTGTTGTCCGGATTCGTCACGCGGTCGAGGCATGTCTTCACCGCATCCGCCTTGAAGTCGGTGCCGTCGTGGAACTTGACGCCCTTCCGCAGCTTGATCGTGTAGACGAGGCCGTCCTTGCTCACGTCGTAGCTCTCGGCGAGCACGGGAATCAGCTTCATGTCCTTGTCGAAGCCGAAGAGGCCCTCGTAGAACGACTTGGCCATCGCCTGCGACAGCGTGTCGTTCGCGTCGTAGGGGTCGGTCGTCGTGAACGTCGAGGCGACGGCGAACACGACGTCCTTGGCGGCGAGCGCCTGGCCCGCGCCGGAGGCGGCGACGGCGAAGAGCGCCGCGGCGAGGGAGCGATGCAGGTTCTTCATGCGGATCTCCTGGGAGTGGAATGGGCCGGGCGGAATCAGAACGGTCCGGCGATCTTGTGCGTGGCGACGAAATGACCGGGCGCCACTTCGGCGAGGGGACGCACGGCCGGCTCGTCGCCGACGGCGCGGATGGGGCTCGGAATCTCGCCCGATGATAACTCCGTTCGGCGATGCCGTTGCGCCGGGTCCGCGACCGGGACCGCGGCCATCAGCCGGCGGGTGTACGGGTGTCGCGGATCCTCGAACACCGCGCGCCGCGGCCCGATCTCCACGATCTGCCCGAGGTACATGACGGCGACGCGGTGGCTCACGCGCTCGACGACCGCCATGTCGTGCGAGATGAAAAGATACGAGAGGCCGAGCTCCGCCTGGAGGTCGAGCAGCAGGTTGACGATCTGCGCCTGGATCGAGACGTCGAGCGCCGACACCGCCTCGTCCGCGACGATGACCTTGGGATTCAGCGCGAGCGCACGCGCGACGGCGATCCGCTGCCGCTGCCCGCCCGAAAACTCGTGCGGGTACCGCTGGGCGTGGTCGGGCGAGAGCCCCACGTGCTCGAGCAGCCAGGCGACCCGCTCCTCGGCCTCGCGCCCCTTCGCGACGCCGTGCACGTACAGCGGCTCGGCGATCGAGAAGCCGATGGTGAGCCTCGGGTCGAGCGAGGCGAAGGGATCCTGGAAGATCATCTGGATGTCGCGTCGCACCGGCCGCACCTCGGAGGGCGGAAGGCGCGCGATGTCGCGGCCCTCGAACTCGATGCTGCCGCCGGCGACCTCGACGAGGCGCAAGAGCGAGCGGCCGGTCGTCGACTTGCCGCAGCCCGATTCGCCGACGAGCGCGAGGGTCTCGCCGGCCGCGAGGTCGAAGCTCACCCTCTCCACTGCGTGGACGCGGCGGGTCACGCGGCCGAAGAAGCCCGTCTTCACGTCGAAGCGCGTCGTCAGGTCGCGGACCTTGAGCAGCGGCGCTCCGGCGCCGCGGCGCGTCCCTCCGGAGCCGGCCGACGGGCGGGGCCCTGCGTCCCCGCCGAGGCGGTACTTCTCCGGCCGATCGGTGCCGCGCATCGAGCCGAGCCGCGGCACGGCGGCGAGCAACGCGCGCGTGTAGGGCTCGCCGGGCGCCGCGAAGATCCGTTGCACGCTGCCGTCCTCGACCTTCCGTCCGTCGCGCATCACGACCACGCGATCCGCGATCTCGGCGACGACGCCCATGTCGTGGGTGATGAAGATCACCGCCATGCGCATCTCGTCCTGCAGGAGGCGGATCAGCGCGAGGATCTGCGCCTGCACGGTCACGTCGAGCGCCGTCGTCGGCTCGTCGGCGATCAGCAGGTTCGGGCGGCACGACAGCGCCATCGCGATCATCACCCGCTGGCGCATCCCGCCCGAGAGCTGGTGAGGGTAGCGGCCGTGCACCTGAGGCGCTTCCGGGATGCGCACGAGCTCGAGCATGCGCAGCGACTCCGCGGCCGCCGCGGCGCGATCCTTGCCCTGATGGAGCCGGATCGACTCGCCGATCTGGTCGCCGACCGTGAACACGGGATTGAGCGACGTCATCGGCTCCTGGAAGATCATCGCGATCTCCGCGCCCCGGATGTCGCGCATCGTCGCGCCGTCGGCGGCGGCGAGGTCGATCCGCGTGCCGTTGCGCCGCGCGAAATCGATGCGTCCCGACGTGATGCGGCCGCCGCCGTGCTCGACGAGGCGCATCACCGACAGCGCGGTCACGGACTTGCCGGAGCCCGATTCGCCGACGATCGCGACGGTCTCGCCGCTGCCCACGTCGAACGAGAGGTCGCGCACCGCGCCGACGATCCGCTCCGCCGTGGCGAACGAAACCGACAGTCCGCCGACGGCGAGCGTGGTAGACGGGGCGGACGTGTTCACCGGGAAATCGACGGCGCCCCCTGTTTCGGTCACGCGCCGCGCGACCGCATTATCGGCGGCGCGTCGACGCGCGGCAACGTCCGACGCGTCAGACCTTCTCGGGCTCGGTCGTCTTGCGCTTCATCAGCAACGCCGGAACCGGTCGGCCGTGCCCGAAGGGCTTGCGCGCGTGGGGATGGGAGGCGCCGGCCGCCGGCGCCGGGCGGGCGGGCAAAGGCTGGTCGGGGTTACGGTCGTAGGCGCGCTCGCGTTCTTCGCGGCGTGTCTCGCCGCGTCCCGGCGGAGGCGCGTCGCCGATCGTACGTTCGCGATGGCGCGCCACACCTTCTGCGCTTCCCGGAATCGCCTTGGGCCCGTGCGCGCGAGGCGCGCGGGGAGCGCGCTCCGCGGCTTTCGGACGCGGCGCGCGCTCGCGCCGCTCCGGACGGATCGCCGACGGATCGAAGCCTTCGACGGCCGCGACCTCGATCTTCTTCTTGAGGAGCCGCTCGATGTCCGCGAGATAGCGCTCCTCTTCCGGCGCAACGAGCGAGATCGCTTCGCCGGACGCGCCGGCGCGGCCGGTGCGCCCGATGCGGTGGATGTAGTCCTCGGGCACGTGCGGCAGCTCGTAGTTGACCACGAGCGGCAGGTCGTCGATGTCGAGGCCGCGCGCCGCGACGTCGGTCGCGACCAGCACCTGCAGCTTGCCCTCCTTGAACGCGGCCAGCGCCTCCATGCGCGCCTGCTGCGTCTTGTCGCCGTGGATCGCGTCGGTGACGAGGCCGTCCTTGGCGAGCTGCCGGGCGAGCCGGCCCGTGCCGTGCTTCGTGCGCACGAAGCAGAGCACCTGGTTCAGGTCGCGCGAGCGGACGAGGTGCTCGAGCAGCGCGCGCTTCGCGTCCGCCGGGACCTTGTACGCGAGCTGCGACACCGTCTCCGCGGCGGTGTTGCGCCGCGCCACCTCGATCAGCTGCGGCGCGTTCAGAAGCTGGTCGGCGAGCTTCTTGATCTCGCCCGAGAACGTCGCCGAGAAGAGGAGATTCTGCCGCTTTGCCGACGCCGGCAGGAGCGCCATGATCCGCTTGATGTCGGGGATGAACCCCATGTCGAGCATCCGGTCCGCCTCGTCCAGGACGAAGATCTCGACCTGGCCCAGGTAGACGCTCTTCTGCTCGATGTGGTCGAGCAGCCGGCCGGGCGTGGCGACGAGGATCTCGACGCCGCGGCGGACGATCGGCAGCTGCTGCTTGATGTCGACGCCGCCGTAGACGACGGTCGAGCGCAGGTTCGTGTGCTTGCCGTAGGTGCGGAAGGATTCCTCGACCTGCACCGCGAGCTCGCGCGTCGGCGTCAGGATCAGCGCACGCACCGGGTGCCGTGCGGGAGACGGGCTCGCGTTGGAGAGGGGCATCAGCTTCTGCAGGATCGGCAGCGCGAACGCGGCCGTCTTGCCGGTGCCGGTCTGGGCGCCGCCCATCACGTCCTTGCCGGCGAGAACGACGGGGATCGCCTGCGCCTGGATCGGCGTGGGCGTGGTGTAGCCGGACTCGGTCACGGCCCGCAGCAAATCGGGCGCGAGGCCGAGCTCCGCAAAGCTCGTTGCACTCATGAAGGCTCCTGAACGCGGCCCATCCCTTTCGGGATTTCCGGTCCAGGCAGCAAAGGGGTCCAAAGTGTGGGCTGCGCGCGACGGAGTCGCGCAACAGCAGCCCACGGTCCACTAGATGTTTACCGGGCGGAGACCGGAACGGCCGCCCGAAGTGACAGTATAGCCTAAGTTTCGGATTTTGCGAAATTTTCCTGGCAGATACCCCTTTCGCCAGGCTATAATCTAGGGTTAACTCTCGCCGGCCCCGCGGCCGGCGGCATCGCCGCCTCCGACCTCATGACCTCCGCACTCCGCAACATTGCGATCATCGCCCACGTCGACCACGGCAAGACGACGCTCGTCGACAAGCTCCTCGTCCAGGCGGGCACGTTCGCGAAGCACGTCCACGTCGGCGAGCGGATGATGGATTCGAACGACCTCGAGCGCGAGCGCGGGATCACGATCCTCGCCAAGAACTGCTCGATCCGCTACGGCGACACCCGCATCAACATCGTCGACACGCCGGGCCACGCGGACTTCGGCGGCGAGGTCGAGCGCGTGCTCGGGATGGTCGACGGCGTGCTGCTGTTAGTCGACGCCGTCGAGGGCCCGATGCCGCAGACGCGGTTCGTCACGATGAAGGCGCTCCGGCTCGGGCTCGCGCCGATCGTGGTCGTCAACAAGGTCGACCGTCCCGGCGCGCGGCCCGATTGGGTCGTGAACCAGACGTTCGAGCTCTTCGACAAGCTCGGCGCGACCGAGGACCAGCTCGATTTTCCGGTGGTCTACGCGTCGGCGCTCCAGGGCTGGGCGACGCTCGACGCCGGGGCCGCGAAGGCGCACGCCGCGCCGGAGGGCGGCTCGATGCAGCCGCTCTTCGAGACGATCCTCTCGCGGGTGCCCGCGCCGTCGGGCGACGCGGACGCGCCGCTCCAGTTCCAGGTGAGCGCGCTCGACTACTCGAGCTACCTCGGCCGGCTCGGCATCGGCCGCATTCGGCGCGGCCGCATCGTCCCGGGCCAGGAAGTGGCCGTGCTCGACGGCCCGATCGCAGGCGGCGCAGCCGAGGGCGCGGCGCTCCCCAAGGCGAAGATCGGGCAGGTGTTCGCGTTCGTCGGCATGGAGCGCGTTCCCGTCGAATCGGCGCAGGCGGGCGACATCGTGCAGGTCACCGGCGTCGAGAACCTGTCGATCGGCACGACGCTGTCGTCGGTCGAGGCGCCCGAGCCGCTGCCGCCGATCGCCGTCGACCTGCCGACGCTGTCGATGCACTTCCAGGTGAACACGTCGCCGCTCGCCGGCCGCGAAGGCAAGTACGTCACCTCGCGCAACCTGCGCGACCGGCTCGCGCGCGAGCTCCTGACCAACGTCGCGCTGCGAGTCGAGGAGACCGGCGACACCGACTCGTTCCTCGTCTCCGGGCGCGGCGAGCTCCACCTCACGATCCTGATCGAGAACATGCGCCGCGAAGGCTACGAGCTCGCGGTGTCGCGGCCGCGCGTC
>DASQBO010000014.1:0-2694 GCA_035635175.1 Casimicrobiaceae bacterium
CCATCGCCGAACCCCGCGACGCGGCGGTCGGCGCGGACTGAGCGGCTAGCAGCGCACGCCGGCGAGGCAGCAGCCGAGCTGCATCAGGATGGAATCGGGCACCGGCAACTCGCCGGCGAGCACCTGTTCGATGGCGGCGGCGGTCGCCGCCGCGTCGCCGGCCGGCGCCGGCAGTGACGATCCCGGCGCCACCTCCGACTCGTTGCCGGTCGCAACACCCGCGACGAACGACTCGAGCCACGGGGACGCCGGATCGACGAACGGCTCGCCTTCCGCCCCTGCGATCAGCAGCGCGTGAGCCCCGGTCGAGGCCAGGACGTCGTGTATCCACCTACGCTCCTGCGCAGTGCGGGCGCCGATCACGCGATAGCCGCCGCCGCCGAACGGATCGACCAGGCGCACGAGCGCAGGCACGAGGCGATCGAGGTCCGAAGCGACGGAGACGCTCCGCAGCCTGGGCAGCGTCGGGGCAAGCACCTCGACGGGCACGTAGGCGATGTCGTCGTGCTCGAGGCGCGCCTGCGCGTCGGCGAGATCCGTCGCGGGCTCGACGCCGAGCTCGAGCAGCACGGCGGCGGTCGTCATCGGAAGGGGACTGCCGCGCCCCGGCGCGCCGTGGATGCACACGGTGACGCCGTAGCGCTTGAGCAGCAGGGCGAGGAGCGCCGTGAGATTCGGCTGCCGGCGCGTCCCGTCGTACGAAGGCAGCACCACCGGACGCGGACGGTCGGCGGGCGCGTGCAGTCGCCGCACGTGCGCCTCGACCGCGCGCAGGAACCCCGTCGCCTCGGCCAGCGTCGGAAGATGCTCGATCAGGATTTCCGGTTCGGGCGCCATCGGCGCGCATGCCTCTTGCCCGTCGCGCCTCATGCGACGAGCGGCGTCACTCGCTGCGCTCGGGCTGCGCCCAGATCGTGATCTCGTAGAGCGATTCGGTGCCCGGCTCTTCGTGATGGCCGTAGCCGTTGCGCTCGAGGATCCGGAACAACGGGTGCGGCATGCAGTCGATGACGAGCCGCAACGTGTCGCCCTCCTTGAAGTCGCCGACCGTCTCGAGCACGCGCTCGATGGGCTCGGGCGGCTGCATCCCGCGAACGTCGAGCGTGAGATGCCGCGCCATCAGCGCGCGCTCCGAGCGGAGAGTCGTGACGAGGACCGTTTCATGGCGCCATTGTTCGTCGGCGCCGCGACGCCGGGCCTTGACCCGCATCAAGAAAGGAAAACCGGTGGCACCTCGCGGCGAAACACCGCACGGCGCCGATGTGCGCGCCGTGGTCCGCGATCCGAGCGGATGCGTCCGCAAGGGCGCGCGAGCGCGTCGCGCCGACGCTGCTCTACTTCTTCGCGGCGTCCTTCGCTGCGGCTTCCTTCGCTGCGGCCGCCGCCTTGTCGGCGGCTTCCTTGGTCGCCTGCGCCGCCTTGTCGGCCGATTCCTTCGCTGCGTCGGCCGCCTGGCCGGCCGCGTCCTTCGACGCTTCGCCGGCCTTCGCGGCGGCATCGCTCGCGGCGGCCTTCGCGGCCTCCGCGGCCTTGTCGGCGGCTTCCTTGGTCGCTTGCGCGGCCGTTGCGGCAGCGGCCTTCGACTGCGCAGCGGCGTCCGCCGCCGCCTTCGCGTCGGCCGCGGCCTTGTCGGATCCCTGCCCGCATGCGACGAGCATGCCCGTCGCGGTGATTGCGATCACCCCTGCTATGGAACGGATTTGCATCGGAGCGCTCCTCGTTCGTCGTCTGCAGCCGGACGGCTGCATCCGGAAACGGCTCCGCGGCGCGCGGGACCGCGTCGCCGATCCCCGCGCATCTTACCGCCGGCCGCGGCCGGCGGCCACGTTGCGCCCGACGATCAGCGCAGCGCGTGCGCGACGTTGAGCGCCGCGGCGAACACGAGCACCGCCCCCGCCTGATGCGCGGCCGCGAGCGGGACCGGCACGACGAGAAGCAACGTGGCGATGCCGAGCGCGATCTGCACGGCGAGGAGCGCGAGCAGAACGTGGCCGCCCGCGCGCGCGCGCGGCGGCACGCCATCGGCCGTTTGGAGCTTCCACCACAGCACCGGCACGACGATCGCGAGCAGCCAGGCGAGCGCACGATGGTCGAACTGGACCGTCGCCATGTTCCAGAAGAAGTTCTTCCACCACGGCTCGATCGACAGGATCTCGGGCGGAACGACGTTGCCGTTCATCAGCGGAAACGTGTTGTACGCGAATCCCGCGCGGATGCCGGCGACGAAGCCGCCGGTGAGCGCCATCGCGAACACCAGCGCCGCGACGGCGTAGGCGAGCCGCCGCACCCCGCCTTTGCGCGCCGTCGCCGGCGCGGTGCCGCCCGGGGCGACGAGCGAGAGCCCGACCCACAGCATCGCCGCGAAGATGGCGAGCGCGATCCCGAGGTGCGCCGTTAGCCGGAATTGCGACACGCGCGGGTCGTCGACGAGGCCGCTCTGGACCATGTACCACCCCATCGCCCCCTGCAAGCCGCCGAGCGCGAAGATCGCCCCCAGCTTCCAGCCGTAGCCTTCGGGGATACGCCGTCGCGCGGCGAACCACAGGAGCGGAACGAGGAAGACGACGCCGATCGCCCGGCCGAGGAGGCGATGGAAGTACTCCCACCAGAAGATGCCCTTGAACTCCGCGAGGGACATCGCGTGGTTGACCTGCCGGAACTCGGGCGTGAGCCGGTACTTGGCGAACGTCTCCT
>DASQBO010000015.1:0-3489 GCA_035635175.1 Casimicrobiaceae bacterium
ACGACCGCCTGCCGCGGCAACGCCTTGCCGTCGGTGCGCGGCTGCATCGTCACCGCGGCGTACGGGCAGTCGGCGAAGCAGCGGCCGCAGCCGTTGCAGTTCGCGAGGTCGACCATCGCCGGGGCCGGGGGCGGCGCACGCGCCGCCCGCGACGCGTACGGCAGCGCGAGGAGCGCGAGCGTGCCGCCCGCGAGGAGCGACCACAACGTCAGCGGCGACGTCCGGTCGGCCAGCGCGTGCACGCCGAGGTAGAACCAGTCGAGCGCGAGCGTGCCGGGGGCTGCGCCGAGATCCGCCGGCGGGGCGCTCGCGACGGGCCGGAAGAGCGAAAGCAGCACGAGCGCCGCGAGCGTGCCGAACGCGAGCGCGCGCGGCGGCTGCGTTCGCGGCCGCGAGAGCCGCTGCAGGTGGATCCACATCGTCGCGAGCAGCGCGAGCGGGAGGCCGATGTGGAGGAAGATCAGGAGCGAGAACAGCCGGTCGCTGACGGCGCCTTCCGCGATGAAGTTGCGCGCAAGCGCGCCGCCGAAGACCGGCAGAGCGTCGAGCCACTCGGTGGTTGCGATCAGGCTGTACTGCGCGATCGCGTCCCACACGAGCCAGAAGCCGCCGATGCCCGACGCGAAGAGGAGCCAGAGCGCTGCGATGCCGGTGAGCCACGAGAAGCGCCGGAAGTGCGCGTAGCGCCCCTGCGCCCACTCGCGCGCGAGATGCAGCATCGTCGCGAGCACGAACGCGTCCGACGCGTAGCGGTGGAGACTCCGCGCGAGGGCACCCAGCGGGAACGCGTTGGACGAAAGTCGCTCGACCGACGCGTACGCGCCGTCGGCGCGCGTGTCGAAGCCGACGTAGATCCAGATGCCGGTCGCGGCGACGATCCAGAACAACAGGAACGCGGTGCCGCCGAGATGCCGCCACGGGTTGCCGCGCTGCCCGAACGGCACGTCGAACGCGCGCTCGGCGGCGGCGAAGGCGGCGCGTAGCGCACGCTGCATCGCCGGCTCGGTGTCAGCTCCGGAACACGAACCCGCCGTCCTTCTTGTCGAAGTCGATGACGAGCACGCGGCCGGGCGCGAGGTCGACGGTGCGCTCGACGGCGTAGCCGAAGCCGCCGGCCGGCGCGTCCTTGAGCCGCGCGACGATGCGATGCGCTCCCGCAGGCACCGCGACCCGCCGGTACACCGTGGACGCGCCGTCCTTCGCGAGGCCCGACGGCCGTGCGACGACGGCGAACAGCGGCTTCCCGTCCATCTCGACCTGGACCTCGACGGGCACGCGCTCGCGCGGGCACACCGACGCCGCGCGCATGTTCGGCGCGAGCTTGGCGAGCTCCTCCGCGGTGCGCTCGTGGCACGCCTCCTTGCGTTCGCCGGCGTGCTGGAACGAGAGCTTGACGAGGGCCTCCCCCGCGGGCAGGTGGACGTACGGCGGCGACGTCGAGAAGTAGCCGACGACGGCGACGAACGCGGCGTAGCAGAGAGCCTGCAGCGCGTAGGAGAGCGGCTTGTTCGCGATCGCGCTCATCGCGCAGTCTCGGCAGCGCCGCCGAGCTTCACCATGTCGGCCACGGCCGCCTTGCGCGCGAGGTGCGGCGCGAGCCGGAACGCATCCGAGAAGCAGTCGTCCTGCTGCAGCCCCCTGGCGCGGAACGCCGGGTGCGCGGCTTCGACCATCTGCACCGAGCCGCAGGCGTAGACCTGATGGCCCGCGAGATCGGGAAAGTCGGCGAGGATCGCCTCGTGGACGAGTCCCGTGCGCCCCGTCCAGCGGTCCTCCGGCTTCGGCTCCGAGAGCACGGGAACGAACGCGAAATTCGGATGCTCGGCGGCCCATCGCCGCGGCAGGTCCGGCAGGTACAGATCCGCGAGCGAGCGCACGCCCCAGTAGAGCGCCATCTTCCGCTTCATCCCGACGTGGAACGCGTGCTCGAGCATGCTCTTGACCGGCGCGAAGCCGGTGGCGCCGGCGACGAAGATGATCGGCTTGGTCGAGTCCTCGCGCAGGAAGAAGGAGCCGAGCGGGCCCTCGAAGCGGAGCTTGTCGCCCACCTTCATTCGCTCGAACACGTGCGTCGTGAAGCGTCCGCCCGGAACGAGACGGATCTGCAGCTCGATCACGCGGTTCTCGTGCGGCGCCGTCGCGAACGAGAAGCTCCGCTGCGCGCCGTCGTCCAGCATGACGTTGATGTACTGGCCCGCGTAGAAGCGGATCGGCTCGCCCTCGACCGCGAGCTTCACGATCATCACGTCGGGCGTCACCTTGTCCATCGCGACGACGGTGCCGACGTACTGCCGCGCGCGAACGCCTCCCGGCGGCGCCACCGGGACGTATTCGAGCTCGAGGTCCCCGAGTGGGGTCGCGCTGCACGCGAGCACCATGCCCTGCGCGCGCTCGGCGGCCGAGAGTGCCGACTCCTGGTGCGGGCCCTGCTCGACCGGGCCGTAGGTGACGGTGCACTTGCACTGGCCGCAGCCGCCGTTCCGGCATTCGTAGGGAAACGCGATCCCGTCGCGCAGCACGGCTTCGAGGATCGTCTCCCCGGGGCGCAGCGGCACGATCCGGTTGTCCGGCCGCACCATCAGATGCAGGTCTTCCTTCGCGGCGCGCTTCGGCGGCAGCCACGGGAGGACGACGAGGACCAGCGTCAGTCCGCCGACGAGCGCCCACGCGGCGGCCGGCGACCACGCGTAGATCAGCGGATAGACGGGGAGGTAGAACCAGTCGAAGGGAATCGTCGTCGGCGCGGCCGCGAGATCGGCGGGCGGCCCGGAGAGCGCCGGCTTCACGAACGACAGCGCGACGAGCGCGACGCCGAGACCGATCCAGATCGGTCGCGGCGGCACCGTCTTCGCCCCGGGGACGCGCTGCGTGTGCACCCAGAGGAGCGCCAGCACGCCGAGCGGCAGCCCGATGTGCAGGAACGACAGGAGCGAGAACAGGCGGTCGTTGACGGCGTCGGCGGTGATGAAGTTGCGCACGAGCGCGCCCCCGAAGATCGGGAGCGCGTCGAGCCATTCGGCCGACGCGACGGTGACGAACTGCGCCGTCGAGTCCCACGGCAGCATGTAGCCGTTGATGCCGGAGACGTAGACGAGCCACAGCAGAAGGACGCCCGACACCCACGAGAACCAGCGGAAGCTGCGGTAGTGGTCGAACGCGAAGTGGCGGACGAGGTGCAGCGCCATCGCGAGCACCATCGCGTCCGACGCATACCGGTGGACGCTGCGCATGAGGCCGCCCAGGTACCACTGCTGGTGCGTGAGGTATTCGACCGAATCGTACGCTTCGTGGACGCCCGTCTTGAAGAGGATGTAGAGATAGAGGCCGCTGCCGACGACGACCCACAAGAGCCAGTACGCGATGGCGCCGAGGTAGTAGAACGGGTTGAGCTCGTCGCCGAAGACCCGGTTGAACAGGCCCTCGGCGGCGAGGAAGGCCGCCTGCCCTGCGCGCTGGACGAGCTTCAGCATGGCGGCTTCGGAAGAAAAG
>DASQBO010000016.1:0-2547 GCA_035635175.1 Casimicrobiaceae bacterium
CGCATGTCACCGGCGGCGAAGACCTTCGGCACCGACGTCTTGTAATCGTCGGCGTTCGCCTTGACGTTCGTCCGTGCGTCGCGTTCGACGCCGAGCTGCGCGAGGAGGCTCGGCGCGGCGGGCCCGACGAATCCCATCGCGAGCAGCACGAGATCGGCCTTGAGCTCGAACTCGCTGCCCGGCACCTCGACCATCCTCGTCTGGCCATCCGGGCCCTTCTGCCACTCGACGCGCACGGCGACGAGCTTCTCGACGCGGCCGCTCTTTCCCTCGAAACGCTTCGTCGCCACCGCCCAGTCGCGCGCGCAGCCTTCCTCGTGCGACGACGAGGTCCTGAGCTTGATCGGCCAGTAGGGCCACGTGAGCGGCTTGTCCTCGCGCTCGGGCGGCTGCGGCAGGAGCTCGAACTGCGTGACCGACTTCGCGCCGTGACGGTTCGACGTGCCGACGCAGTCCGACCCCGTGTCGCCACCGCCGATCACGACGACGTGCTTGCCGGTCGCGCGGATCTGGCTGTCGAGCTCGTCCCCGGCGATCACGCGGTTCTGCTGCGGCAGGAATTCCATCGCGAAGTGCACGCCGTCGAGATCGCGCCCCGGCACGGGGAGGTCGCGCGGCGCCTCGGCGCCGCCCGCCATGACCACCGCGTCGTACTGCGCGATGACGTCCTCCGCCGAGATGTCGTTGCCGACTTCGACCCCGGGCCGGAACGTGACCCCCTCGACCGACATCTGCGCCATCCGGCGGTCGATCAGGTGCTTCTCCAGCTTGAAGTCGGGAATGCCGTAGCGGAGGAGGCCGCCGATCCGGTCGGCCTTCTCGAACACGACGATGTCGTGCCCGGCGCGCGCCAGCTGTTGCGCGCAGGCGAGCCCCGCGGGCCCCGAGCCGATCACCGCGACGCGCTTGCCGGACTTGGCGGCCGCCGGCTGCGGTGCGACCCACCCTTCCTCCCAGCCGCGGTCGATGATGAAGTGCTCGATCGACTTGATGCCGACCGGATCGTCGTTGATGTTGAGCGTGCACGCCGCCTCGCACGGCGCCGGGCAGACCCGGCCCGTGAATTCGGGGAAGTTGTTGGTCGAGTGCAGCACGTCGAGCGCCGTCCGCCACTGCTGCCGGTAGACGAGGTCGTTCCAGTCGGGAATCACGTTGTTGACGGGGCAGCCGCTCATGCAGAAGGGGATGCCGCAGTCCATGCAGCGCGCGCCCTGCCTCGACGCCTCGTCGCCCTTGAGCGTGAGGATGAATTCGCGGTAGTTGCGGAGGCGCTCGGCCGGCGGCAGCGCGACCTCCGGGACCCGCTCGAGCTCGATGAAGCCGGTGACCTTCCCCATCACGCGGCCTCTTTGTGCCGGCTCGACGGCGCGGGCCGCGCCGGATGCTCCTTCGCGTACATCTCGGTCAGCGCCCGCCGGTACTCGTGCGGGAAGACCTTGACGAACTTCGCGCGCGCGGCTTCCCAGTCGTCGAGGATCGCGAGCGCGCGGGTGCTTCCGGTGTAGCGCAGGTGGCGCTCCACCATCTCGCGCAGCTGCGCTTCGTCCGACCGTCCGCCGTGCCGGAGCCGACCCTTGCCTGCGGCCGCCTGCTCCTTGTCGGCCTTCGTCTCGGCCGCCTCCGCCAGCACGGGCTCGAGCGCGACCATCGACGCGTTGCAGCGCGACGCGAACGTGCCGTCCTCGTCGTAGACGTAGGCGATGCCGCCGCTCATGCCGGCCGCGAAGTTGCGGCCCGTCCGCCCGAGCACCGCGACGGTGCCTCCCGTCATGTACTCGCAGCCGTGGTCGCCCGTGCCCTCGACGACGGCAGTGGCGCCCGAGTTGCGCACGCAGAAGCGCTCGCCGGCGACGCCGCGGTAATACGCTTCGCCGTCGATCGCGCCGTACATGACGGTGTTGCCGACGACGATGTTCTCCTCGGGCTTCGCCGGGCAGGTCGGATCCGGGAAGACGACGATGCGCCCGCCCGAGAGGCCCTTGCCCACGTAGTCGTTGGTCCCGCCCTGCAGCTCGAAGGTGACGCCGCGCGCGAGGAAGGCGCCGAAGCTCTGGCCCGCGACACCCTCGAACGCGACGTGGATCGTGTCGTCCGGCAGACCCGCATGGCCGTAGCGCGTCGCGATGGCGCCCGACAGCATCGCGCCTACCGACCGGTTGGCGTTGCGGATACGGTAGCTGAGCCGCACCGGCTGCTTCCGGTCGAGCGCCGGCGCGGCAGCGGAGATCAGCGCGTGATCGAGCGCGTGCGCGAGTCCGTGGTCCTGCTCCTCGCAGCGGAAGCGCGCGACCTCGGCCGGCATGGCCGGCTGGTAGAAGACCCGCGAGAAGTCGAGGCCCTTCGCCTTCCAGTGCTCGATGCCGCGGCGCATCTCGAGGAGGTCCGCGCGGCCGATCAGCTGGTCGAACCTGCGGATCCCGAGCTTCGCCATGAGCTCGCGCGCCTCCTCGGCGACGAAGAAGAAGTAGTTGACGACGTGCTCGGGCTTGCCCGCGAACTTCCTGCGCAGCTCCGGATCCTGCGTGGCCACGCCGACCGGGCACGTGT
>DASQBO010000017.1:0-3289 GCA_035635175.1 Casimicrobiaceae bacterium
GAGGGTCAGCGGGCTCGTCGTGTCGTTGTAGGTCGTCGACGACAGGATCTCGACGAGCTTGACGATCTGCCGCTTCGGGTTCGGCAGCTCGAGCCCCATGCACGACTTGCCGGGGATCGTCTCGACGACGCGGATGCTGACTACGGACAGCGCGCGCGCGAGGTCCTTCATCAGGTTGACGATCTGCGCGCCCTTGACGCCGACCGCGGGCTCGATCTCGAACCGCGTGATCACCGGTCCCGGGTAGGCGGCCAGCACGCGCACGGCGACGCCGAAGTCGGCGAGCTTGCGCTCGATCAGCCTCGAGGTGAACTCGAGCGCCTCGGCGCCGATCGACTCTTGCGGCGGCGGCGCGTCGTCGAGGAGCGCAAGCGGCGGCAGCGGCGAATCAGGCATGTCGACGAAAAGCGGACGCTGCCGTTCCTTCACTGCGCGCTCGGACTTGGGGACCTCGGCCACTTGCGGAACGACGACGACCGGCTCGTGGACCACCTCGTCGTGCTTCGCGAGCACGATCGCCTCGCGCTCGGCGACCGCCTGCGCGCCGCGCTCGCGGTCGCGGCGCTCCTCGCTGCGCCGGCGCAGCCCCGCGACCGCGGCTTCGAGGCCGGCGCCGATCCGTTCCATGAGCCGGAGCCACGACATCCCGGAGAACAGCGACCAGCCGACCGCGAAGAGCACGATCAGGAGCAGCGTGGCACCGTTGAATCCGGCGAGTCTCGCGAGCGACCCGCCGATCACGTCGCCGAACACGCCGCCCGCCCGCTGCGGCAGCGCCGCCGGCAGGCGGTAGAAGCGCAGCGCCTCGAGCGCCGAGCTCGTGAGAAGCACGAGCCCGAAGCCGAGGACGCCGAGCGAAAGCGGATGCTCGCGCGCTCGCTCGGGGTGCCCGATCCGCCGGTAGCCGGCGACCACCAGCACGACGCCCGCGGCGACCCACCACCATGCCGACACGCCGAACAGGTAGAACAGGAGGTCGGAGATCCACGCGCCGGCGACGCCGCCCCTGTTGGCGATCGGAGCGCCGATGCCCGACGTCGACCACGCCGGGTCGTCGCGCGTGTACGTGAAGAGGATCAGCGCGAGCCATGCAAACGCGGCGACGACCAGGAGCCACCACGACTCGCGGACGAGCCGCGCGAACCGCGGCGAGAGCGGCGGCGCTTCGGCCGCGACCGGTGCGCGGCCGCGGCCGGATCGGCGCGGTGTCGCTAGCTCTTTCTTGTGGAAAAACATCGCGTTGAAATCAATACTTCATGCGGTGCATTATACACCGCCCGCGCCCGCCTGAAAGGTCCGCGGCGTCCGGAGCGACACCGCATTGGGGACGCCGGAAGGCGCCCGCATATCACGTAGAATCGAACGTTTTGCGAAGCGAGAACCGAATGGCTGCGAAGCACGCCCGCCTGCTGATTCTGGGATCCGGCCCCGCCGGTTACTCGGCGGCAGTATACGCCGCACGCGCGAACCTGAAGCCGGTGCTGATCACGGGGCTCGCGCAAGGCGGCCAGCTGATGACGACGACGGACGTCGACAACTGGCCCGCGGATGCGGCCGGCGTGCAGGGTCCGGAGCTCATGGCGCGCTTCCAGCAGCACGCCGAGCGCTTCGAGACCGAGCTCGTCTTCGACCAGATTCACACGGCGCACCTCGACGAGAGGCCCCTGCGGCTCGTCGGCGACAACGGCGAGTACACCTGCGATGCGCTGATCATCGCGACCGGCGCATCGGCGCGCTACCTCGGGCTCCCGTCGGAGGAGAAGTTCGCGGGCAAGGGCGTGTCCGCGTGCGCCACCTGCGACGGGTTCTTCTACAAGGGGCAGGACGTCGTGGTCGTCGGCGGCGGCAACACCGCCGTCGAGGAGGCGCTCTACCTTTCCAACATCGCGAAGAGCGTGACGGTGGTCCACCGCCGCGACAAGTTCCGCGCCGAGGCGATCCTCGTCGACCGGCTGGTCGCGAAGACGAGGAACGGAGGCAACGTGCGGATCGTGTGGAACCACACGCTGGACGAAATCCTCGGCGACGCCTCGGGCGTCACCGGCGCGCGCGTCAAGGACGTGAAGACGGGCGCGGCGACGGAGCTGCCGGTCAGCGGCGTGTTCATCGCGATCGGCCACACGCCCAACACGCAAATCTTCGAGGGGCAGCTCACGATGGCCGGCGGCTACATCAAGGTCAAGAGCGGAACCGAGGGCGACGCAACCGCGACGTCGGTTCCCGGCGTATTCGCCGCGGGCGACGTCGCCGATCACGTCTATCGGCAGGCGGTCACGTCCGCCGGCACCGGCTGCATGGCGGCGCTCGACGCCGAGGCCTACCTCGAGGGTGCGTAGCAGCGCCCGCCCCGGGATGGCGAAGCTCTCGGAGCTCAAGCGCCTCCTCGACGACGCCGGGGTGAGGACCCGGGCGAAGGCGGCGGATCCATCGAAACCGGCGCCGGCACGCGAGGCATCGTCGCCGCGCCGCGCGCTCGCCGCGGCGAAGCACGGCGACGCCGACATCGACCTCGCGCAGGCGTTCGCCGACGTGGAGCGCCTCGCCCCGTCGAAGCGCAACGCCCACGTCAGGCCGCGCGCGGCCCCGATCGCACGGCAGCGGATCGCCGACGAGGCCGATGCGCTCGCCGCGTCGAAGTTCGGCGCGGAACCCGCGCCCGACGCATGGGACGTGGGCCAGGAGCACGAGGCGGGACAGACCTACGTCCGTCGCGGCCTCGGCACGGACGTGCTCGCGCGGCTGCGGCGCGGGCACTGGGCGGTCCAGGGAGAAATCGATCTCCACGGCCACACCACCGACGAGGCGCACGACGCTCTCGCCGATTTCCTCGACGACGCGCGCGCCCACGGCTACCGCTGCGTCCGCGTCGTCCACGGCAAGGGCCTGACCTCCCCCAACAAGGAGCCCGTCCTCAAGGGCAAGGTGCGCAAGTGGCTGTCGCACTGGGACGACGTGCTCGCCTATTGCGAGGCGCCGCGCCACGCCGGCGGCGGCGGGGCGGTGCTCGTCCTCCTCCGCGGCGCCTGAACGCGGTCAGGCGACCGCGGCTCAGTACCGCGCGTTGCCAGGCGTACGCGGAAACGGGATCACGTCGCGCACGTTGGCGAGGCCGGTGACGTAGGCGACCGTCCGCTCGAAGCCGAGACCGAAGCCGGCGTGCGGCACCGTGCCGTAGCGCCGCAGGTCCCGATACCACCAGTACACCTGTGGATCGAGGTGCATCTCGGCAAGCCGTCGATCGAGGTAGTCGAGGCGCTCCTCGCGTTGTGAACCACCGATGATCTCGCCG
>DASQBO010000018.1:0-4365 GCA_035635175.1 Casimicrobiaceae bacterium
CCGAGCCCGGCCGCGTCCATGATCTCCTTGCCGGCCATCGTGATCTCGGCGGTGTCGATCCCGTACGGGCAGAACACCGAGCAGCGGCGGCATTCGGAGCACTGGTTGTAGTACGCGTACCACTGGTCGAGCACGTCCTTCGTGAGCTCGCGCGCCCCGACGAGCGCCGGGAAGAGCTTGCCCGGCAGCGTGAAGTGCCGCCGGTAGACGCTGCGCATCAGGTCCTGCCGGGCGACGGGCATGTTGAGCGGGTCGCCGGTGCCGAGGAAGTAGTGGCACTTGTCGGTGCAGGCGCCGCAGTGCACGCAGGCGTCGAGATAGACCTTGAGCGAGCGGTACCGGCCGAGGAGCTCGCCCATCTTCGCGAGCGCCTTCGCCTGCCAATCGGGCGCGAGCTCGCCGGGAAAGCCGAGCGCCTGCTGCATCTTGTCGGTCGCGACGAACGGCTTCGACGACGCCATCGCGCCCGGCGCGAGCGCAGGCGCGATCGGAAGCTCGCGCAGCGGCGGGGCCTTGATCTCGGCGGCCATCAGTCGTTCATTTCGATTCGAGGTGAGCTGCCCACGGCGCGAGATGCCGGTGCTCGCGCGGGTCGTCGGCCTGGTTGCGGGTCGGCGAGAAGAACACGCCGGGCGCATGGAGCAGCTTGGAAAACGGGAAGATCAGCGCGAGCAGCGCGACCGCCGCGAGGTGGGCCCACAGCACGGGATCGGCCGGGAGCGCCTGCCAGTCGAGGCGAAGCAGTCCGAGGCAGAACCGCTTCACCGCCACGATGTCGGTGTGCGCGACGAAAGTCATCGCCAGTCCGGTCGCGGCGATGCCGAGCAGCAGCGCGAGCATCAGGTGATCGGACGGCGTCGAGATGAACCGGACGCGCGGGACGAACAGCCGGCGCATCCAGAGGCCGACGAGGCCCGCGGCCATGGCGACGCCGCCCCACACGCCGAAGGGCTGCACGAACGCGACCACGCCCCACACGGGCTCGACGAAGTAGCGCAGGTGGCGCAGGAGGACGAGCGCGAGGCCGGCGTGGAACAGCCAGCCGCACGCCCAGGTCCACAGGTTGCTGCGGAACAGGCTCTCGAACAGCGCGACCTCCCGCAGGAGACGCAGCGCGACCCCGCCGCGCGTCACCGGTGCGGGAGTCGTCGGGATCTTGAGGGGCGCGGGCGTGCGCGCGTAGTCGTACACGCGATACGCGAGGCCTCCCGCGAACACCGCCGCCGCGAGATAGAACAGCGCGGCGAAGAGGACCGTCGGTGCCGACATCCCAGTCTCTCTCGTAGGCGGCCGTCGCTGTCGATCGTCGTCCCCGCGGAGGCGGGGACCCAGTGTCGTTCGACTTTGGCCTCCGGATCCCCGCTCAGTACGTCATTGAGCGGGAATGACGAGATCTAGACGCAGCCGGTGGGCTTCGGGAGGCCGGCGATCTTGCACGCCTGCTTCGCCGGGCCGTACGGGAACAGCTCGTAGAGGTACTGACTGTTGCCCTTTTCCGGTCCGAGCTGCTTGCCGATCGCCTTGGTCAGCACGCGCACCGCCGGCGCGATCTGGTATTCCTCGTAGTACTTGCGCAGGAAGTTGACGACCTCCCAGTGGTTCGGCGACATCTCGACGTTCTCGCTCTTCGCGATGTAGTTCGCGACGTCCTCGGTCCAGTCGGACAGGTTGACGAGATAGCCTTCCTCGTCGGTTTCGTAGGGCTTGCCGCTGACTTCGATGGTGGGCATGGCGGACTCCTCGGGTGATGGATGACGGGCTCGCGGATCAGAGCCAGGACTGACAGTTCCTGAATTCGGCGACGAGGTCGACGAAGCCGCCGTAGTCGACGGTCGCGACGCCGTCGATGACGCGGTCGGCGACGGCGCGGGCCTCGAGGTCCGGCAGGAGCGCGCAGATGCGGTGCCGGCCCATCGCCTCGCGGACGCGCGCCTCGACGGCGGTGCCGCGGGTCGCCGCGTAGACGGCGTCCTCGATCAGCAGGATGCAGCCCGGCTGCGCGATGCGCAGGCAGGCGTCGAGCGCGTGGCGCTCCAGCGGCGACTTGTTGACGATGTGCAGCATCGCGGTGGTCGGGGGGTCAGAACGACAGCACGACGTCCTGCTCGTCCATGAGCTTCCCGAGCTCGGTCGACGAGAGCACGGTGACGTCCACGACGAGGTCGTCTTCGGCGAGGCCGCGCGCGGCGAGCGACTCGCGCTCCACGTAGAGCTTCTCGACGTCGTAGCCTTCGAGCGCGCGGTAGGTCGGCGAGAAGTTCTTGGTCTCGATCCCCTTCGTCTGCTGGCCCTTCTTCAGCTGGAACACGCCGTCCTCGACGAACACGAGCGAGACGTCCTGGTCGAACGCGGCCGAGATCAGCACGACCTCGAGCGATTCCAGCGCGTAGACGGTGCCGTAGGGCGCCGTCCGGTTGACGAACATGAACTTCTTCGGACTGCCGTTCTCGGACATTGTCGGGTCTAGTCCCCGAACACGACGAGCCGGTCGGACTGGATGCCGGTCTCGACCAGCTGGCCCAGCCCGGAGATCCGGAAGCCGGGCGCGAGGTTCTCGTCCTTGATGCCGCGGCGCAGCGCGGCCGCGACGCACACCACGAGGTCGACGCCGTGGTCGGCCGCGAGCTTCGACCATCGCGCGACGATGTTGCGGTCGTCCTGCGGCGGCTCGGTGAGCCGGGTCGAGTTGTTGACGCCGTCGTGGTAGAAGAACACGCGATGCACCGTGTGGCCCTTCGCAAGCGCCGCCTTGCAGAACAGGTACGCCGAATCCGCGGCCTGATGCTGGTAGGGGCCTTCGTTGACGAGGATGCCGAATTTCATGCGTATCGCGCCCTGATGGGCTCAGAAGCGGATGTGCGCTGAGGCGTTGAGGTTGACGCGGGCGCCGCGCCAGTCGTCGATGAGGTACTTGGTGAACGGCAACCCGGTCTTCTCGAAGAAGCGCGGCCAGCCGATGCGCTCGACCCAGTCGGACAGCCGTTCCCACGGCCGCGCGTCGGCCTTGTAGGTGTAGAGGATCTTCTTCACGACCTCCGACACTTCGGGCCAGCGCGGCGGATTGTTCGGGATCCCCGCGGCGACCATCTTCATGAACGTGGGCTTCGCGCGGGCGTTCGAGTTCTTGCCCCCGACCCAGATCGCGAACTTCGAGTGCTCGGGATCGTTGATCTGCATCGGCGGGCACGGGGGGTAGCACGCGCCGCAGCAGATGCACTTCTTCTCGTCGACCTCGAGCGACGGCTTGCCGTTGACCAAGGCCGGGCGGATCGCGGCGACCGGGCAGCGCGCGACGACGGCCGGGCGCTCGCAGACGTTGGCCACGAGATCGTGGTTGATCTTCGGCGGCTTCGTGTGCTGGATGATGATCGCGATGTCGGCCTGGCCGCCGCAGTTGATCTCGCAGCAGGACGTCGACATGTGGACGCGATTGGGCATCTGCTCGGTGCGGAACTCCTCGATCAGCTCGTCCATCAGCGCCTTGACCGCACCCGACGCGTCGGTGCCCGGGATGTCGCAGTGCAGCCACCCCTGCGTGTGCGCGATCATCGACACCGAGTTGCCGGTGCCGCCGACCGGGAAGCCGTTCGATTCGAGCGCGGCGACGAGCGGCGCGACCTTCTCGGCGCTCGACACCATGAACTCGATGTTCGACCGGATCGTGAACCGGACGTGGCTTTCGGCGTACTTGTCGGCGATGTCGCAGAGCTTGCGGATCGTCGCGACGTCCATCTGCCGCTGCGTGCCGGCGCGCACCGACCAGACCTCGTCGCCCGTGTGCGAAACGTGATGCAGAACGCCCGGCCGCGGGCGGTCGTGGTACTTCCAGTTGCCGTAGTTCGCCTTGAACTTCGGGTGCAGGAACGGCGTGTTGTCCGGGACGCCCGATTCGATCGCCCGACGCATCTGGGGTTGAGCCATGCTGTTCCTCCTCAGGCAACCTTCTTGCCGGCCTTCATCTTCGCCACTTCGTCGTCCCAGCCATCCGTCCGGACGTACGGGTTGGTCCGCGGCGCGGACACCATGTTCGGATCGATCGGGATCTCGAGAGCCTCGAGGAAGTTGACGATGCCGATGCGCTCGATCATCTCGCCCGTGCGCTCGTGCTCGAGCGCGTTTTCGGCGAAGAAGTCGATGACCTTCTGGCCGAGCTCCACGAGCTTCGCGCGGTCCTCGTCCGTCTCGAGCTTCATGAACGGCACGACGACCGTGCCCATCAGGTCGCCGATCTTCAGCGTCCGCTTGCCGCCGACGAGGATCGTCGCGCCCTTGTCCTTGCCCGGAGCGAGCGCGCCGGTCATCACGTTGATGCAGTGCATGCAGCGCACGCAGTCGCGGTTCTCGATCTCGAGGCCGTGCGTGTCG
>DASQBO010000019.1:0-3143 GCA_035635175.1 Casimicrobiaceae bacterium
CCAGAACGCGCCCTCGAGGAACACCGTCGCCGTCGCTTCGGAGATGCCTGAGTGCTCGCCGCCCATGATGCCCGCGAGGCCGAGCGGCTTCTTCTCGTCGCACACCATGAGCAGGTCGGGCTCGAGCGAGAGCACCTGGCCGTTGAGCAGCGTGAGCTTCTCGCCCTCGCCCGCGAAGCGGACGACGACCGCGCCGTCGAGCAGCCGGTCGTCGTAGGCGTGGAGCGGCTGGCCCTGCTCGAGCATCACGTAGTTGGTGATGTCGACGACGGCCGAGATCGAGCGTATCCCGCTGCGCTCGAGGCGCTCGACCATCCACGCGGGCGTCGGCGCCCTCGGGTCGATGCCTTCGATCACGCGCGAGGCGAAGCGCGGGCAGCCGGCCTCGTCCTCGACCCGCACCTCGCGGACGGCCCGGCTCGTCACGGCCACCGGAGAAATCGCCGGCAGCGCCAGGGGCGCTGCGGTCGCCGCGGACACTTCGCGCGCGAGACCGACGAGAGAAAGGCAGTCGGCGCGGTTCGGCGTCACCTTGAGCTCGATGATCGTGTCGTCGAGCGCGAGCGCCTGGCGGAGATCCGCGCCGACCGCGGCATCGGCCGGCAGCGCGAGGAGCCCCGACGCGTCGTCGGAGATCCCCAGCTCCTTCGCGGAGCACAGCATGCCGTTCGATTCGACGCCGCGCACCGCGGCCTTCCTGATCGCGAGCCCGCCGGGAAGCAGCGCGCCGACGCGCGCGCAGGGCACCTTCATCCCGGCGGCCGCGTTGGGCGCGCCGCAGACGATCGCAAGCGGGGCGCCGCCGCCGGCGTCCACCGCGCACACGCGGAGCCGGTCGGCGTTCGGGTGAGGCTCGACGCGCTCGATGCGGCCGACGACGACCCCCTCGAACGGGGGAGCCGCCGGCACGGCTCGCTCGACCTCGAGCCCGGCCATCGTGAAGGCGTCGCAGAGCGCCGCCGTCTCGAGCGGCGGATCGGTCAGCGTGCGGAGCCAGCGTTCGGAGAATTGCATAAGCTCGCCGTGGTCTTGTCATCCCCGTGCAGGCGGAGATCCAGCGTCGTCGAGGTCGCTGGGTTCCCGCCTTCGCGGGAACGACGATGAATCATGCAAACTGCCTCAAGAAGCGCAGGTCGTTGCCGAAGAACTCGCGCAGGTCGTCGACGCCGTAGCGCAGCATTGCGAGGCGATCAGGACCCATGCCGAAGGCGAAGCCCTGGTACTTCTCCGGATCGATGCCGACCGCGCGCAGCACGTTCGGATGCACCTGGCCCGCGCCCGAGATCTCGAGCCAGCCCTTGCCGAAGCTCATGTCGATCTCGGCCGAGGGTTCGGTGAACGGGAAGAACGAGGGGCGAAAGCGCACCTGCAGGTCCTCGCGCTCGAAGAAGTTGCGCAGGAACTCGGTGAACACGCCCTTGAGATCCGCGAAGGTCACGTCCTCGCCGATCCACAGTCCTTCGACCTGGTGGAACATCGGCGAGTGCGTCGCGTCGCTGTCCACGCGGTAGACGCGGCCGGGTGCGATGATCTTGATCGGCGGCGCGTGCGTTTCCATGTAGCGGATCTGCACGTTCGACGTGTGCGTGCGGAGGACGCGCCCGCCTTCGACGTAGAACGTGTCGTGCATCGAACGCGACGGATGGTCCTCCGGCATGTTGAGCGCGGTGAAGTTGTGGAAGTCGTCCTCGATCTCGGGCCCGTCGGCGACCTCGAATCCGAGCGAGCGGAACAGCGTCTCGATCCGCGCGAGCGTCCGGGTGATGGGATGGAGCCCCCCCATGTCGCTGCCGCGCCCGGGCAGCGAGACGTCGATCGCGTCGGCCGCGAGCTGGCGGGCGAGCCTGTCGTCGGCGAGGGCGTCACGGCGGCGGGCAAGGGCGACCTCGAGTGCGCCTTTCGCCGCGTTGATCGCCGCGCCGGCGGCCGGCCGCTCGGACGCGGGGAGCTTGCCGAGCGACTTGAGCAGATCGGTAAGCGCGCCGGACTTGCCGAGGTAGCGCGCCTTCGCGTTCTCGAGCGTGGCCGGGTCATGCGCCGCGTCGAAGTCGGCGGTGGCAGCGGCGACGATGCGGTCGAGTTCGGTCATCGGTGCGAGTCGGAAGGTCGAAAAAAAAGGGAGGCGTTTTCGCGCCTCCCTCGGGTTTTCCGCGCGGGCTCAGGCCAGGGAGGCTTTGGCCTGCTCCGCGATCTTCGTAAATGCCGCCTTGTCGTGAACGGCGAGATCGGCCAGCACCTTGCGGTCGATGTCGATCGCCGCCTTCTTCAATCCGTTCATGAACGCGCTGTAGCTCATCCCCTGCTCGCGCACCGCCGCGTTGATGCGGGCGATCCACAGCGCACGGAACTCGCGCTTCTTGGCCCGGCGGTCGCGGTACGCGTACTGCCCGGCCTTCATCACCGCTTCCTTCGCGATCCGATAGACCGCGTTGCGCCGGCCGCGGTAGCCGGACGCCTGCGTCAGGACCTTCTTGTGCCGCGCGCGCGCGGTCACGCCACGTTTGACTCTGGGCATGTCGGCGCTCCGTTACGCGTAGGGCAGCATCGCCGCAACCGACGCCGCGTTCGTGCCATGAACGCCGGTGACGCCGCGCAGCTGCCGCTTGTTCTTGGTGGATCGCTTGGTCAGGATGTGGCGCTTGCCTTGCATTCCGCGCTTGACGCTGCCGCTTGCGCGCACGCGGAAGCGCTTCTTCGCGCTGGACTTCGTCTTCATCTTGGGCATGTCGGCCCCTCTTATTTGCTGCCCACGGCGGTGCTCTCCGGCGGAGAGACTTTCTTACCGTCCTCGGGCTTCGTCGGGTGATGCTCCTTCCCGGGTGCTTTCGGCAGCACCTTCTTCGGCGCCAGCAGCATCACCATCTGCCGGCCCTCGAGCTTCGGAAACTGCTCGACCTGCGAAACCGCCTCGAGGTCGGTCCGAATCCGTTCGAGCAGGCGCACCCCGAACTCCTGGTGCGCCATCTCGCGCCCCCGGAACCGCATCGTCACCTTGGCCTTGTCGCCCTCGGCCAGGAAGCGGTTCAGGTTGCGCAGCTTGATCTTGTAGTCGCCTTCGTCGGTCCCGGGCCGGAACTTCACTTCCTTGACCTGGATCTGCTTCAGCTTGAGCTTCGCCTCGTGCGCGCGCTTGCTCTCGCGGT
>DASQBO010000020.1:0-3864 GCA_035635175.1 Casimicrobiaceae bacterium
GCGGTGCTGCGCGAGGTGAAGGCGCTCGGCGATTCCACGGTCACCGTGCTCGGCAACCACGATTTCCACCTGCTCACGGTCGCTGCCGGCCACACGAAGCCGCACCGGCAGGACACGCTCGCGCCGATCCTCGAGGCGCCCGACCGCGACGAGCTGCTCGACTGGCTGCGACGACGGCCGCTCGTCGTGCTCGAGGACGACCGGCTGCTCGTCCACGCGGGGCTCCTGCCGCAGTGGACGCCGGCGACGGCCCTCATGCTCGCGCGCGAGGTCGAGGCGATGCTCGCGAGCGAGCGTGCCGACGCGTTCCTCGCCTCGCTCTACGGCGACGAGCCCCGAACCTGGCGCGATGACCTCGAGGGCTTCGACCGGCTCCGCGTCGCCGTCAACGCGTTCGCACGGCTGCGCTTCTGCGACGCGGAAGGCACGATGGAGCTGCGCGAGAAGCGCGGACCGGAGCGCGCGCCGGACGGCTACCGGCCGTGGTTCGAGCACGAAAACCGTCAGTCGGCCGGCGTCACGATCGTCTGCGGCCACTGGTCGACGCTCGAACTCAAGCTCCTGCCGAACCTGATGATGCTCGACTCGGGCTGCCTCTGGGGCGGGACGCTGACCGCGGTCAGGCTCGCCGATCGCCGCGTCTACCAGGTGCCGAGCCGCTCGCCGGTGACCCCAAAGCCGTTCGGATGACGTCCTCCGCCTCGCGCGCGAGCTCGCGGCGACGGCGCGCTCGCGCCGGCAGCGCGACCCCGACGTGCGCCTCGGCGACGAGCGCCGGCTCGGCGGTCACGCGCCAGAACGACGCGACGAACGTCGTGTCGCCGACGTAGGCCGGCGCGTCGCTCGGCGCGCCCTCGGCATTGCGATAGCGGAGCGCGACCGGCTGGACGTGCCCCTCCGCGTCGACGATCGGCTGCAGCAGCGACGACTTGAACGGCAGGAGCGTCGTGCCGTCGGTCGTCGTGCCCTCCGGAAAGATCGCGACGATGTCGCCGCGCGCGAGCGCGCTCGCCGCCTCGCGGTTGATCGAGTGCGCGTGCCGCCGCCGCTCGCGCTCGACGAACAGCGTGCCGGCGTTCGCCGAAAGCCGGCCCACGACGGGCCACCGGCGGATCTCCGCCTTGCCGACGAAGCGGGCGGGCTGCAGCGCGAGCAGGACGAAGATGTCGAGCCACGAAACGTGGTTGGCGACGATCAGCAGGTTGCCGGCCAGGCCGCCCTCCGGCATGCCGTGGACACGGGCTTCGACGCGCAGGATCCGGAGCAGCCGCGCGGACCAGCGGCGGACGATCTCGCGGCGGCGCGGCGGCGCGACGAAGGGGAACACCGTGTACGTCGTCACGATGCCGGCGACGACGTGAAGCCCGGCGCGTGCCGCGCGCGCGACGCGGACCGGCAGCGGAACGCGGCGCGGCGACGGGCGCCGCGCGGGCTTCACCACAGGTATTCGGCGAACTGCTCGTGGTACGCCGCGCCGATCGACTCGCGATCGACCGCGTGGTTCTGCCCGCCGCGGTGCGCGATCTTGCGCGCGCCCAGGAGCGCGGCGAGCCGCCCCGTCTTCGGCCAGTCCCAGCCTTGCGCGATCCCGTAGAGCAGCCCGGCGCGGTACGCGTCGCCGCAGCCGGTCGGGTCGACGATCGCGGCGGGCGGCACCGCGGGGATGTCGATCGCGCGGCCGTCCGTGCGGATGCGGGAGCCGCCGGGACCGAGCGTCTCGATGACCGCGTCGACGCGGCGCGCGAGCTCGTCGAGCGGGACCCCGGTGCGCTCGCTGAGCAGCCGTCCCTCGTAGTCGTTGACGGCCAGGTACGTCGCCGCGTCGATCATCTCGAGGAGCTCCGCTCCGGAGAACAGCGGCAGCCCCTGTCCCGGATCGAAGATGAAGGGCACCTTCGCGGCCGAGAGCTGCTCGACGTGCGCGCGCATCCCGTCGCGGCCGTCCGGCGCGACGATCCCGAGCGCCACGCGCTCGACGTCGCCGACGCGGTTCTGGTGCGACGCGTTCATCGCGCCGGGATGGAACGCGGTGATCTGGTTGTCGTCGAGATCGGTGATGATGAACGCCTGCGCCGTGTACGTGCCGGGGATCGTGCGCACGCCCTCGAGCGTGATCCCGAGCCCGTCCAGCCGCTCGCGGTACGGCGTGCCGTCCTCGCCGACGGTCGCCATGACCACCGGCGTGCCGCCCAGGCCGCGGAGGCCATACGCGATGTTGCCGGCGCAGCCGCCCCATTCGCGCCGCATCTCGCCGATCTGGAACGACACCGACAGCAGGTGCACCTGCTCGGGCAGGATGTGCCGCGCGAAGCGGTCGGGAAACACCATGATGGTGTCGTAGGCGAGCGAGCCGCAGATCAGCGTGCGCGGACTGTCCATGTGCGCTGCGTTCCGGATCGGAAGAAAGGGCGCGCAAGTTTAACCCGGCCGCGCGGCGCGGGCGCGGCGTCGCACGACAGCGGCTACTGGCTCTGGCCCTGCGACGCCTGCGCGGCCTGCGGCTGCTCGCGCCCGATCTCGCGCACGACGTACTGCTGGCGCCGCGAGACGGGGAGCGTCTCCGCGACGCCCTTCAGCACGACTTCCCAGTGCGCGTCGCCCTCGTCGCCGACGCAGCGCTCGAACCCGCGGATCGCGTCGCGTGCGACGAGGCAGTTGCGGTGGACGCGGACGAAGCGCACGCCGAACTCCTCCTCGAGGCGCGTCAGCGACTCCTCGAGCAGGTATTCGCGCTGCGGCGTGCGGATCGTGATGTACTTGAGCTCGGCCTTGAGATAGACGATCTCGTCGAGCGGGACCAGGACGACGCGCGAGCGCTCGGTCACCGACAGGAAGCGGCGCGCGGACGCGGGCAGCTCGTCGAGCTTCGTCGCCGTGATCGGCTTCAACCGCGGCACCTTCTGCAGCGCGGCCAGGAGCCGCTGCATGCGCACGGGCTTCATCAGGTAGTCGATGGCGTTGACGTCGAACGCCTGCACCGCGTGCTCGTGGTAGGCGGTCGTGAAGACGACGACGGGCGGCTGCGGCAGCTTGAGCAGGTGGCGCGCGAGCTCGATCCCGTCCATCTCCGGCATGTGGATGTCGGAAAGCACGAGGTCCGAGGTCACCGCGTGGAGGATCTCCATCGCCTCGCGGCCGTTCGCGGCCTCGCCGACGACGGCGAGCGGCATCACGCTCGCGCAGTCGTCGAGGAGCTCGCGCAGGCGCCGCCGCGCAGGCGCTTCGTCGTCGACGATCATCACGCGGAGCGGCGCATCAGCCATGGGACACCTTCCCCCGGGGGGTCGCGAAGCCGAGTGGAGCGCGCTCCGGCGGATCCGCCGGCTTCGGCCGGTCCGCGCCCTGCGCCTGCGCCGCGTCGGGCGGGCGTTTCGCGGCGGCGGCGGAATTGGCGGCGCGATACGGCATGCGCAGATGGACCTCGTACGCGTTCGCGACCACGCGCGAGTCGAGCGTGCCCTCGGCGTCGAAGTGCAGCGCGAGCCGCTCGCGGACGTTCGCGATCGCCATCTTGTTGCCGGCGTGGTGGCGGCCGCCGTTTGCCTGGTACGGATTGCGCAGGATGGCGTGGACGTCGCCGCCCTTGACGAAGATGTTGATCGAGACGACGCCGGGCGCGCTCGACGGCTCGATGCCGTGGTAGACGGCGTTCTCGAGCAGCGGCTGCAGCACGAGCGGCGGCACCAGCGCGTCGCCGGGCATGCTCTGGAGGTGCCACTCGACCTGCAGGCGCTCGCCGAGCCGGAGCTTCTCGAGCGCCAGGTACTGCCGGCAGAGCTCGACCTCGTCGGCGAGCGGCGCGAGCTCGCGGTTGTCGCGCATCAGCACGCGGAAGAGATCGGCCATGTCCTCGAGCGCGACCTC
>DASQBO010000021.1:0-5410 GCA_035635175.1 Casimicrobiaceae bacterium
GGGTGAAGGGCAAGACGCTCGACGAGGCGATGTCGATCCGGAACACGCAGATCGCCGAGGAGCTCGCGCTGCCGCCGGTCAAGATCCACTGCTCGATCCTGGCCGAGGACGCGATCAAGGCGGCGGTGACGGACTACCGCAAGCGGCACGTCGACGGCGAGGCGAACGTCGCCGAGGCGGATGCGTGCGCGCCGGCGACGCAGGCGGCGGACTGATTCGAAACACAAGGGAAGCTTCACGATGACGATCACCCTGACCGAGAACGCGGCGAAGCACGTCGCGAATTTCCTGTCCCGACGCGGGAAGGGCGTCGGCTTGCGCCTCGGCGTCCGCACGTCCGGCTGCTCGGGGCTCGCCTACAAGCTCGAGTACGCGGACGAGTTCCGCCCGGAGGACCTGCGCTTCGAGAGCCACGGCGTGACCGTCGTGGTCGACCCGAAGAGCCTGCCGTATCTCGACGGGATGGAGCTCGACTTCACGCGCGAAGGCCTGAACGAGGGCTTTCGGTTCAACAATCCCAACGTCAAGGATGCATGCGGCTGCGGCGAGAGCTTCAACGTCTGAGACTGCCGACAGCCTTCGCATAGCGGCACGCCGCTTCGCTGCTGCCTGCTTTCGATCCTCGCGTACTTCCGTGTGCGCTCCGGTCGAAAGCTCCGCGGCGCCTCGCCGCGCACCGCTCTGCTCGACTCTCGGCGGTCACGCCGGTAACCCGGCCCGCGTCGAAGTTTGCGCAGACCGATCGGTGGCATGATCGATTTCTCGCACAACCACTTCCGGCTCTTCGGACTTCCCGAGCGGTTCGGCATCGACACCGCCGAACTCGATCGCGCCTACCGGGCGCTCCAGGGCGAGGTCCATCCCGACAGGTTCGCCGCGGCGGCCGAAGCCGAGCGGCGACTCGCGCTGCAGTCCTCCGCGCGGGTGAACGAGGCGTACCAGACGCTGCGGGACCCGGTTCGCCGCGCGCATTACCTGCTGTCGCTGCACGGCATCGACGCGTTCGGAGAGCGGGACACGGCGCTCGCCCACGATTTCCTCGAACGGCAGCTCGAACGCCGGGAGGCGGCCGGCAACGCGCTCGCGGCGCTCGACGCATCGCGGCTCGAGGCGCTTGCGACGGAAGTCCGGGCCGACGCCGGTCGCGTCGAGCGGCAGCTCGCCACGCGGCTCGACCGGGAAGCGGCCTGGGACGCGGCGCGCTCCGACGTCCGCGAGCTGCGCTTCCTCTCGAAGCTCGCGGCGGACATCGACGCGATGCAGGCCGAGCTGGAGTTCTAGGGAGTTCCGATGGCGCTCCTCCAGATCGCCGAACCGGGCGCGTCGCCCGCGCCGCACGAGCACAAGCTCGCGGTCGGCATCGATCTCGGGACGACCAATTCGCTCGTGGCCACGGTCCGCAACGGTTTCCCGGTCGTGCTCCCCGACGAGAACGGACGGCCGCTCCTGCCGTCGATCGTCCGGTACGGCGATTCGGGCGTCGAGGTCGGCCACCCGGCGCAGGCGATGCAGGCCGCCGATCCCGTGAACACGATCGTCTCGGTGAAGCGGCTGATGGGGCGCGGGCTCGCAGACCTCACCGACGCGCGCCGCTTTCCCTATCGCTTCATCGACGAGCCCGGGATGGTCCGGCTCGCCACGCGCGCCGGCACGAAGAGTCCGGTCGAAGTGTCGGCCGAGATCCTGCGCGCGCTTCGCGTGCGCGCGGAAGCGAGCCTGGGCGGCAGGCTCGCAGGCGCGGTCGTCACCGTGCCGGCGTACTTCGACGACGCGCAGCGGCAGGCGACCAAGGACGCGGCGCGGCTCGCCGGCCTCGACGTGCTGCGCCTCCTGAACGAGCCGACCGCGGCCGCGATCGCCTACGGCCTCGACAACGCGGCGGAGGGCACGTACGCGGTGTACGACCTGGGCGGCGGCACCTTCGACATCTCGATCCTCCGGCTGTCGAAAGGCGTGTTCGAGGTGCTCGCGACGAACGGCGACTCGGCGCTCGGCGGCGACGACTTCGACCACCGCGTCTACTGCTGGGTGATCGAGGCGGCGCAACTGCCGCCGCTGTCGCCGGCCGACACGCGGCTCCTGATGCTCAAGTCGCGCGAGGCGAAAGAGAACCTGACCATTCACGCGTCGGCACCCATCGTCGCGACGTTGTCGACCGGCGAGAAGGTCAGCCTCACGCTGACCGGAGAGATCTTCACCGCGATCACCGCGAACCTCGTCACGAAGACGATGGCGCCGGTGAAGCGCGCGCTGCGCGACGCCGCGCTCGCGGCGTCCGGCGTCAAGGGCGTCGTCATGGTCGGCGGCGCGACCCGGATGCCGCAGATCCAGAAGGCCGTGGGCGATTTCTTCGGCCAGCCGCCGCTCACGAACCTCAATCCCGACCAGGTGGTGGCGCTCGGCGCCGCGATCCAGGCGGACGTGCTCGCCGGCAACCGCGTGACGGGCGCCGGCCGCAACGACGACTGGCTCCTGCTCGACGTGATTCCGCTGTCGCTCGGCCTCGAGACGATGGGCGGCCTCGCCGAAAAGATCGTCCCGCGCAACGCGACGATCCCGGTTACGCGTGCGCAGGAGTTCACGACGTTCAAGGACGGCCAGACGGCGATCGCGATCCACGTCGTCCAGGGCGAGCGCGACAAGGTCGCCGACTGCCGCTCGCTCGCGCGCTTCGAGTTGCGCGGCATCCCGCCGATGGCGGCCGGAGGGGCGCGCGTGCGGGTGACGTTCCAGGTCGACGCCGACGGGCTCCTCTCGGTCGCGGCGCGCGAGACGACCTCCGGCGTCGAATCTTCGATCGTGGTCAAGCCGTCGTACGGGCTGACCGACGCCGAGATCGCCCGGATGCTGCAGGAGTCGTTCGCCCACGCCGAAGACGACATGGCGGCGCGCGCGCTCGCCGAAGCGCAGGTCGAGGCCGAGCAGATTGCCGCGGCGACCGCGCGGGCGCTCGAGATCGACGGCGATCTCCTATCGGCGGAGGAACGCGCCGCGATCGACGCCTCGCTCGCGGACCTCGACCGCGCGCGCGCGGGCGCCGATCACCGCGCGATCGCCGCGGCCACGTCCGCCGTCAATCGCGCGACCTCGGAATTCGCCGGCCGTCGGATGGACCGCGGCGTCGCCCGCGCCCTCAAGGGCAAGCGCGTCGACGCGCTCACCTGAGGCGTGGCAGGGCGATGCCGAAGATCGAAGTCCTGCCGCACCCCGACATCTGCCCCGAAGGCGCGAGCTTCGAGGCGGAGAAGGGCGTCTCGGTCCTCGACAACCTGCTGAACCACGGCATCGAGGTCGAGCACGCCTGCGAGAAGTCGTGCGCGTGCACGACGTGCCACGTCATCGTCCGCGAGGGCGGGGCTTCGCTGTCGCCGTCTTCCGAGGACGAGGACGACCTGCTCGACCGCGCCTGGGGGCTCACGCCGCAGTCGCGTCTGTCCTGCCAGGCGATCGTCGACGAGACGCCGCTCAAGATCGAGATCCCGCGCTACACGATCAACTACGCGAAGGAGAAGCGCTGACCATGAAGTGGACCGACACCCGCGAGATCGCGATCGCCCTCGCCGAGGCGCATCCGGACGTCGATCCGCTCGGCATCCGGTTCACCGACCTTCACGCCTGGGTGTGCGCGTTGCCGGGGTTCGCCGACGATCCGCAGCGGAGCGGCGAGAAGATCCTCGAGGCGATCCAGATGGCGTGGATCGACGAAAGCGAATGAGCGGGGCGCGGCGAAGCCGCGGGGCCGGGGAACGTCCGTGCGAGCAGGGCGAAACCAAGGCGCGAAGCGCGCGTCGGCGAGCGCGTGAGAGACCGCGAGGTAGCGAACGCCCGTCATGCTGCTGAAGGTCCCGCTCACCGGCCTCTACGCGGCGCTCTGCGCCCTGATCGTGCTCGTCCTCGCGCTGCGCGTGATCGCGCTCCGGTGGTCGACGAAGACCGGCATCGGCGACGGCGGTGACCGCAGGCTCGCGCGCGCGATACGGGTTCACGGCAATGCCGTCGAGTACGTGCCGCTGGCGCTGATCCTGATGCTCGTCGTCGAGCTCGGCGGCGCGGGCCACGCGCTCGTCCACGGCTGCGGCATCGCGCTGGTGGCGGCGCGGCTCGCGCACGCGTTCGGGCTCGCCCGCTCGGCCGGAGCGTCGCCCGGACGGCTGGTCGGCACGACGGCGACTTTCGCCGTCATCGCCGTGCTCGCGGCGACGGCCTTGGCCCTTTACCTGCGCTAGCCGAAGAGACCGCCGACGCGGGTCCCCGCAACGCGGTTCACGATCCACAGGCTCGCCGCGCATACCGCGATCAGGATGACGCCGAGCGCGGCCGCCTGGCTCTGCGAGCCCGCGATGTAGAACGTGAAGATGCCGTAGGGGATCATCTCCCAGCCGCCCAGCGTCAGGAAGATCGTCGCGGAGGCTTCCTGGATCGACGTCAGGAAGGAGAAGAGCCCGCCGACCAGGATCCCCTTCCAAACGAGCGGCACCGTGATGTCGCGGAACGTGCGCGTCCTGCTCGCACCGACATTCGCTGCAGCTTCCTCCATCGACGGGTGCACCAGCAGGAGCGACGAATAGCTGCCGCGCACCGTGTACGGGATACGGCGCACTGCGAGCACCAGCGGCAGGATGATCCACATGCTGGTCAGCGGCACGCCGACAAGGGGCAGCGGGAAGTTGAACGCGCGGATGTACGCGATGCCGACCGCGGTGCCCGGGATCGCGAGGATCAGCGTCGTCAGCGCATCCATCGTGTTGCGGCCGGGCGCCTTCGTGCGGCTCAGGATCCAGGCCATGGGCACGCCGACGACGAGGCACAGCACGACGGCGAGCCCCGAGTAGACGAAGGAGTTGACGATGAACTTCGGCGTGTCGATCGACACCTGCTCGAAGAACTCGAGCGTGTAGTGCTCGGGGAACGGCGTGAGCGACCAGCCGCGCCCGAAGGCCGCCAGGACGACGCCGAGCTGCGGGACGAAGCAGATGAACATCAGCGTCGAGAGTGCGCCCACCGCGACCCAGCGCTGCACGGGCCCGAGTTGGCGCCGCTCGATCTTCGAGTAGGCGAGCGAGCTGTAGTCCTTGATCGCGACGTACTGGCGCGCCGCGACGACGAAGATCACGGCCAGGATCACGAGCAGCGCCGAGATCACGATGCCCATCCGGAACAGTCGCCGGTCGACGAACTGAACGATGTTGAGGTAAGCCTGCGCGGCGAGCAGATCCTGCACGCCGACGACGAGCGGCGTGATGAAGTCGGCGAAGGTCCAGATGAAGACGAGCAGCGCCCCGGAAACGTACCCGGGCGTTGTCAGCGGCAAAGTGACGTCCCAGAACCGCCGCCAGCCCTTCGCGCCCATCCCCTGGGCGGCCTCCTCCAACGAGGGATCCACCTTCGACATCGCATCGAGGATGGAGAG
>DASQBO010000022.1:0-1795 GCA_035635175.1 Casimicrobiaceae bacterium
CGTCAACGTCAACAACCGCGTGAAGCAGGTCGAGCCGCGGCTCCCCGAGGAGGTGCGGCGCCAGGGCGTCACCGTCGAGCGCGGCAGCTCGTCGTTCCTCCAGGTGCTCGCGTTCTACGCCCCCGACGGCCGCTACGACGACCTCTTCACGTCGAACTACGTGACGCTGCACGTGCTCGACCGGCTGAAGCGTCTGCCGGGGACGACCAACGTGCAGATCTTCGGCGCCAAGGACTACGCGATGCGGATCTGGGTCAAGCCCGATCGCCTCGCGCAGCTCAAGCTCACGCCGGCCGACCTCGTGCGCGCGATCAACGAGCAGAACGCGCAATTCGCGGCCGGCAAGATCGGCCAGGCGCCGATCGACAAGGGGCAGGACCTCGTCTACACGATCACGACGCAGGGGCGCCTCTCCGATCCGCAGCAGTTCGGCGAGATCATCGTCCGGGCGAATCCCGACGGATCGACGGTGCGGCTGGGCGACGTCGCGCGGATCGAGCTCGGGTCGCGCGACTACGACTTCATCGGACGCATCAACGGCAAGCCCGCGACGCTGATGGGAATCTTCCTGCAGCCGGGCGCCAACGCGCTCCAGGTCGCGAAGAGCGTCCGCGCAACGGTGGCCGAGCTCGCCGGCGACTTTCCGGAGGGGCTCGCCTATGCGGTTCCCTACGACACGACACGCTTCGTCGAGGTGTCGATCCGGGAGGTGATGTTCACCCTGGGCGAGGCGATGGTGCTCGTGATCCTCGTCGTCTTCCTGTTCCTGCAGAGCTGGCGGGCGACGCTGATCCCGCTCGTCGCCGTGCCGGTGTCGCTGCTCGGCGCCTTCGCCGGCCTGTTCGTCCTCGGCTACTCGATCAACACGCTGACGCTCTTCGGCATGGTGCTCGCGATCGGCATCGTCGTCGACGACGCGATCGTCGTCCTCGAGAACGTCGAGCGGATCATGCGCGAGGACGGGGCCGCGCCGCGCGAGGCGGCCATCCGCGCGATGCACGAGGTGACGGGCCCGATCGTCGCGATCGTGCTCACGCTGACCGCCGTGTTCGTGCCGATCGCGTTCCTGGGCGGCCTCACCGGCGAGCTGTACCGCCAGTTCGCGGTGACGATCTCGATCGCCGTCGTGATCTCGGGACTGGTCGCCCTCACGCTCACGCCGGCGCTCTCCGCGCTGATCCTGCGCCCGCGCACGCCGCCGACGCGGGGCTTCTTCGCCGCCTTCAACCGCGTCTTCGGGAGCGTGACGACGCACTACACGTCGGGCGTCGCGTGGATGGTGCGCCGGGGCGCGATCGGCCTGCTGCTCTTCGCCGGCATGGTCGTCATCGCCGCCGGGCTGTGGCGCTTCACGCCGGGAAGCCTCGTCCCCGACGAGGACCAGGGGTTCTACATCAGCGCGGTGATCCTCCCCGACGGAGCGACGCTCAATCGCACGGACAAGGTCGTGGCGCAGGTGGAGCAGGCGATCCGCTCCAACCCCAACAACCAGGACATCGTCTCGTTCACGGGTTTCGACTTCCTGGGCGGCGGCTTCCGCAACAACGCCGCGACGATCTTCGTCACGCAGATCCCGTGGGACAAGCGTCACGTCACGGCACAGCAGCTCGTCGGCGAGCTCTTCGGCAAGACGATGGGGATCAAGGAGGCGCTGGTGCTCGCCTTCAATCCGCCGGCGATCTTCGGCCTGGGCACCGCGGGCGGTTACGAGTTCTACATCCAGAACCGCGGCGACGGCGGCCCGAAGGCGCTCGCCGACGTCACCCACCAGTTCCTCGCCCGCGCGAACGGCGAC
>DASQBO010000023.1:0-6036 GCA_035635175.1 Casimicrobiaceae bacterium
CTGATGGTCTACCCCATGGGCGGCACGATCGACGGGCGCCTGGGCGACCACGTGCTCCTCGCGCCGCCCTTCATCGTCAGCGAGGAGGAGCTCGGCCTCGCCGTCGAACGCCTGCACGCGGCCATCGACGCGACGATCGCAACGCTATAACGTATCGAGTCGGCCAAGCCGACGCACCCAAGGAGGAGGATCCCATGAGGAGCCATCGCGTCGTCGCCACGGCGTTCGCAGCCGTCACCCTCGCCGCTGCCGCGCTCGCGGCGCCCGCGGCCGCCCAGCAGAAGTTCGTCACGATCGGCACCGGCGGCGTCACCGGCGTCTACTACGCCGCCGGCGGCGCGATCTGCCGCCTCGTCAACAAGGACCGCGCAAAGCACGGCATCCGCTGCTCGGTCGAGTCGACCGGCGGGTCGGTGTTCAACGTCAACACGATCAAGGCGGGCGAGCTCGACTTCGGGTTTGCGCAGTCGGACGTCCAGTACAACGCCTACAAGGGCCTCGCCGGCTTCAAGGACGCCGGTCCCTACACCGACCTGCGCGCCGTCTTCTCGGTGCATCCGGAACCGTTCACCGTCGTCGCGCGCAAGGAAGCGAACATCAAGACCTTCGCCGACTTCAGGGGCAAGCGCTTCAACGTCGGCAATCCGGGCTCCGGCACGCTCGCTTCGATGGAGGAGCTGCTGGCCGCGATGGGCTGGAAGATGAGCGACTTCTCGCTCGCCTCGCAGCTCAAGGCCGACGAGCACGGGCCGGCGCTCTGCGACGGCAAGATCGACGGCTTCTTCTACGGCGTGGGCCACCCCTCGGCCAACATCCAGGACCCGACGACGACGTGCGGCGCGAAGCTCGTCTCGCTGACGGGACCCGCCGTCGACAAGCTCCTCGCCGAGAAGCCGTACTACGCGAAGGCGGTGATCCCCGCCGGCCTCTATCCGAACAACCCCGAGGCCACGACCACCTTCGGCGTGCTGGCGACGGTGGTGACCTCGTCGAAGACGTCGCCGGAAGTCGTCTATCAGGTCGTCAAGGCGGTGTTCGACAACTTCGACGAGTTCAAGAAACTGCATCCGGCCCTCGCCAACCTCGAAGCGAAGAACATGGTCGTCGACGGCAACTCGGCCCCTCTGCACGAGGGTGCCGCGCGCTACTACCGCGAGAAGGGCTGGATCAAGTAGTCGTGAGCGCGGCGGGCGGAGCCGAGGCCCGGGGACGCGCGCGCGAGCAGGGCGAAGCCTCGCAGCGATCGGAAACACCCGCGTCATTCCCGCGAACGCGGGAATCGAGCGCCGTTCGGCCAACGACACCGGGTCCCCGCGTGCGCGGGGACGAAGGCCCGCGAGCCCGCGCGTGACGACCGACATCGAGAAAGCCAGCGGCGAGCTGCAGCAGCTCGTCGCCGACGTCGACACCGGCGGCCGCAAGGCCGCCGGCGCGACGGCCAGGCTGATCTTCGGCGTCGCGCTCACCTGGGCGCTGTTCCAGACGTGGTACGCCTCGCCGCTGCCGTTTGCGCTGCGCTTCGGCGTCCTCAACGACACCGAGGCGCGCGCGCTGCACCTCGCGTTCGCGCTGTTTCTCGCGTTCCTCGCGTGGCCGGCCGGCAGGCGCTCGCCGCGCGAACGCGTGCCGTGGCAGGACTGGCTCTTCGCCGCCGCCGGCGCGTTCGCCTCGGCCTACCTGATGCTGTTCTACGACACGCTCGCGCTGCGGCCCGGGCAGCCTACGACGCTCGACCTCGTCGTGTCGATCACGGGGCTGGTGCTGCTGCTCGAGGCGACGCGCCGGGCGGTCGGCGCGCCGATGGCGGTGCTCGCCATCCTCTTCATCGCCTACGCGCTGTTCGGGCCCTATCTCCCCGAGCTCGTGTCGCACAAGGGCGCCTCGTTCTCACGGCTCATGTCGCACATGTGGCTCACGACCGAGGGCGTGTTCGGGATCGCGCTCGGCGTGTCGACCGGCACGATCTTCGTCTACGTGCTGTTCGGAGCGCTCCTCGATCGCGGCGGCGGCGGCAACTACATGATGCAGGTCTCGTTCGCCGCGCTCGGGCACCTGCGCGGCGGCCCCGCGAAGGTCTCGGTCGTCTCGTCGGCGCTGAACGGCATGATCTCGGGCTCCTCGGTGTCGAACGTCGTCTCCGGCGGCATCTTCACGATTCCGCTGATGAAGAAGGCGGGCTACGGGGGCGTCAAGGCCGGCGCGATCGAGACGATGTCCTCGGTCGACGGTCAGATCATGCCGCCGGTGATGGGAGCCGCCGCGTTCCTGATGGTCGAGTACATCGGCATCCCGTACTCGGAGATCGTGAAGCACGCGTTCCTGCCCGCGGTCCTCTCGTACATGGGACTCTTCTACATCGTGCACCTCGAGGCGCTGAAGCTCGGCATGCGCCCGATCATCGCGCGCACGCCGCGTCCGCTGCGGGATCGGGCGCTGCGCTTCGGCCTCGGGATCTCCGGCAGCTTGATCGTCTGCGGAGCGCTCTACTACCTGCTCGCGGGGATCAGCGCTGCGCTCGGCGCCGCAGCGCCCTGGGCGACCGGCGCGGTCGTCGGGGCACTGTACCTCTTCGCCGTCAAGCAGGCCGCGGACTGCCCCGACCTGCCGCAGGACATCGACATCGACGCGCCGCGCGCGCTCGACACGTGGCCGGCGGTGCGCGCCGGCCTGCACTTCATGCTGCCCGTCGGCGTGCTCATCTGGTGCCTGATGGTCGAGGAGATGTCGCCCTCGCTCGCCGCGTTCTGGTCGATCGTGATGCTGGCCGTGCTCATGTCGACGCAGCGACCGCTCTTCGACTTCTTCCGCGGCACCCGCACGCCGGGCGCCTGGGCGCGGGGGTGGCGCGAGCTCGTGCAGGGCTTCAACGATGGCGCACGCAACATGATCGGCATCGGCGTCGCCACCGCCACCGCCGGGGTCATCGTCGGCGCCATCACGCTAACCGGGCTCGCGCTCAGGATGACCGAGTTCGTCGAGTTCGTCTCGCACGGCAACGTCATGCTGATGCTGCTGTTCATCATGTTCGCGTGCCTGGTGCTCGGGCTCGGCGTGCCGACGACGGCGAACTACGTTCTGGTGGCGACGCTGATGGCGCCCGTGGTGGTCGAGCTCGGCGCGCAGTCGGGGCTCGTGATCCCGCTGATCGCGGTCCACCTGTTCGTCTTCTACTACGGAATCATGGGCGACATCACGCCGCCGGTCGGGCTCGCGACCTTTGCCGCGGTCGCGATCTCGGGCGAAGACATGATCGAGACCGGCATCCAGGGCTCGCTCTACGCGCTGCGCACGGTGATCCTCCCGTTCATCTGGATCTTCAACCCGCAGCTCCTGCTGATCGACGTCCACGGGCCCTGGGAGCTCGCCCGCGTCGTCGTCGCCTCGACGCTCGCGATGCTGGTGTTCGCCGCGGTGACGATGAGCTGGTTCCGCACGAAGAGCCGGTGGTGGGAGAACCTCGTGCTGCTGGCCGCGGTAGCGCTCCTGTTCCGCCCCGACTTCTTCATGGATCTGGTCACGCCCGAATACGTCGAGGCGGCGCCCTCGCGGATCTACGAGGTCGCGCGCGACACGCCGTCGCGCGACCGTATCGTGCTGATCATCAAGGGGAGCACGATCGAGGGCGAAGAGGTGCAGAAGACCGTCGCGCTCGATTTGGGCGAGGCCGGCGCCGACGGCCGCAAGCGGCTCGCGGACGCAGGCCTCACGGTCGCGCTCGCCGCCGACCGCGTGCAGATCGTCGGCGTCAAGTTCGGTTCGCGCGCGCGGAAGTCGGGCTTCGAGCAGGGATGGGAGATCGCGCGCATCGACGTCCCCTCCGGCCGGGCGTCCGCGCACTGGTTCTATCTTCCCGCGTTCGCGTTGGCGGCGCTCGTGTGGTGGTCGCAGGGACGCCGGATGACGACGAAAGGCGCGCCGCCTTGGCCGGAACCGAGCCCCGCGTCGCGCTGATCCACGCGCTCGCGCAGTCGATCGCGCCGGTCAACGCCGAGCTCGAGCGCGCGTGGCCGGCCTGCACGCGGATGAACCTGCTCGACGACAGCCTCTCCGCGGACCTCGCGGCGAGCCCGGGCGGCCTGGATGCCGCGATGACCGCGCGCTTCCTCGCGCTTGCGGACTACGTCGTCGGCACCGGCGTGCACGGGATCCTGTTCACGTGCTCCGCGTTCGGCCCGTGCATCGACGCGGTGGCACGCCGCTGGCCGGACCTTCCGGTGCTGAAGCCCAACGAAGCGATGATCGCCGATGCCGCGAAGGCCGGCCGGCGGGTCGGGCTCGTCGCGTCGTTCGCGCCGACGCTTTCGTCGATGCCGGCCGAGTTTCCTCCGGGTGTCACGGTGGTCCCGCTGCTCGCGGAGGGCGCGCTCGACGGGCTCGCGCGCGGCGACGCGGCGCTGCACGACCGGCTCGTCGTCGAAGCAGCCGAGCGCGCCGAGCGACAGGGCTGCGACGTCGTGGCGCTCGCGCAATTCAGCCTGGCGCGCGCCGCCGGCGCGGTCGAGCGCGCGGTGCGCCTGCCGGTGCTGACGACCGTGGGCAGCGCGGTGCGCTTGCTGCGGGAGCGGGTTGAACGGCAGGCGCAGCGCTGATACGCTTCACGAGACACGCGCGATCGCAAGCGCGAGCGCTTTCGGGGAGGCTCCCATGAACGGAGGAAGGCGCGCGAGGCATCGGCTCGTCGGGCTCGTCGCGGCCTGCTGCCTGGGTCTGCTGCCGCAAGCGACCTTCGCCCAGAAGGCGCCGAAGGTCTGGCACATCGGCCTTTGCCACGTGGGCCTCGACCACGAGCCGCCCGGCCTGCACACGCTGCACAAGGCCCTGAACGACATGGGGTACGCCGACGGGAAGAACCTGAATTTCGACTGGCGCAATCAGGCGGACGCCGCCACCGCCGCCAAGACGGTCAAGGCGTGGGTCGCCGTCCGAGTCGATCTGATCGTCGCCTTCGAGGACCAGTGCGTCAGCGCGGCCGAGGCCGCGACGTCGACGATCCCGATCGTTTTCGTCCAGATCTACGATCCAAAGGCCGCGGGCTTCATCCAGAGCCTCGCCCGGCCCGGAGGCAACGCGACCGGCCCGGTCGCGAACCTGAAGCTCCTCGACAAGCGGCTCCAGATCTTCAAGGAGATCGATCCCAAGGCCGAGCGCATCCTGGTGCTCTACGACAAGGACGACCCCTACTCGGCCGGCGAGCGGGCGCTGGCGCGGAACGCCGCGGCGCCGCTCAAGCTGACGCTCGTGGAGCGCGCCGCAGGCAGCGAGGCCGAGGTGAAGCAGGTCTTCGCCGGGTTGAAGCCCGGTGAAGTGGATGCGGTGATCGTCGCGTCGCCACACTTGCAGACCAATCACCCCCACCTCATCATCGATCTCAGCGAGAAAGCGCGGCTGCCCGTGGTCGGCCACCGGGAAGCGTGGGTCGACTGGGGCGCACTGGTCTCCTATTCGTCGGACGGCGACTCGGCCGGCCCGGTGGCCGCGCGCTACATCGACAAGATCTTCAAGGGCGCGAAGCCCGGCGACCTGGCGGTCGAGGAGCTTTCAACGACCGTCGTGGCCGTGAACTTCAAGCGGGCACACGAGCTCGGCCTCACCGTGCCACCGTCGGTGGCGGTGCGGACCGACCACAGGGTCGAGTAGCGCTTCTTCGCCGCGCGGGGGGGGCGCCCGCGACGCTACTTGGCGCGGCTGTCCGCCAGCCGCGCCAGCTTCGTTGCGATTGCCTCGCGCTCCTTGCTCGCCGCGGTCCGGACCTTCACGACGCATATTCGCCCGCCTGCGCAGTCGAACCAGAGCTCGGCGTGCGTCTTGTCCCACGTCGCGTTCTTCGCGACACCGGCAATCGGCTCGCCGCGCTTCTGGTCCTGCGCCCACGAGCGCATCGAGCCCTCGAACACGCCGAGCTCGATCGCATCCCGCCAGCCCTCGGGCGCTTTGACCGCAGGCGCCTTCGTGGCAACCCACCGGCAGCTGTTGTTGCCCCATTCGTTGGTCACGTCGTTGCTCCCGCGCTCGTGCGGACCGATGGCCTCGTCGATC
>DASQBO010000024.1:0-34623 GCA_035635175.1 Casimicrobiaceae bacterium
TGGATTCCCGCCTTCGCGGGAATGACGTCGACAAGGCGAACATGGACGCATATGCGTTCATTGCCTAGTCGGCGAGCCCGTAGAGCTCGCGCGCGGCCTGCGGCGAGACGACGCCGTTCCTCACCTCCTCGCGCAGCAACGCACGGTCTCGCTGTCGCGGGTCGCCGTAGCCGCCGCCGCCGCCCGCCTGCTGGTGGTAAAGCGTCCCCTTCGGCACGCCGGTGACGAGGTCCTTGTTCTTCGGGGTCACCTCGCGCCCGTCGGGGTAGGTGAGGCGGATGAAGTTCAGCGTTCCGTTCCCGCCGCCGAAGAGGCCGAACGCGGGCTCGAAGTCGCCGTCGCCGAACGTGACGAGCTGCGTGTCGTCGGAGCCGATCCGGAAGATCGTCTCGACGCCGAGGCCGCCGCGCCACTGCCCCGCCCCCGCCGAGTCGGGCAGGTACTCGTGCTTGACGAGCAGGTGCGGCGTCTGCTGCTCGAACATCTCGTAGTCCTGGTCGAGGAGCCCGCCCGACGCGTCGATCATCCCGATGTGGTCGTAGCCGTCGGTTCCGCGCATTGCACCCGAGCCGCCCTTGAGCCCCATGAAGCCGATGTCGACGTACTTGTCGCCCTTCTCCGGATCCATGCCGGTCGTGAGCGAGCAGAGGAGGTTGTTCCAGCCCGCGGTCACGCGGTCGGGCAGCACCGGCGCGAGCGCGCGCTGGATCGCATCGGCGTTGGGCGGGCACAGGTGATTGCCGAACGTCGTCGCCTTCGGATACGCCGCGTTCAGCACCGTCCCCTCGGGAATGACGATCTCGACGGGCTCGATCATCCCCTCGTTGTGCGGAATGTCCGGATTGATCATCTGGAGCAGCGTCAGGATCGTCGCCGACGCGCTCGACGTGAACGTGCCGTTGACGAAGCCGTTCGTCTGCGGATCGGTGCGGGAGTAGTCGAACCTGATCCTGCGGTCGGCGACCTCGACGTCGACGCGGATCGTGAACTTAGAGCCCTCGTGCCGGCCGTCGTAGTAGACGTGGCCTTCGCCCGAGTAGCGGCCCGCCGGAATCTGCGCGATCTCGGCTTCCATCATCCGGCGCGTCGCGTCGAAGAGCGCCGTCTTGTGCGCCTCGAAGTGCTCGAAGCCGTACTTCGCAAGCAGCTCGACGAAGCGCCGCTCGCCGATCGTGCAGGCGCCGATCTCGGCCTGCATGTCGTGGCGGACGATGTCGAAGCGGATGTTGGCGAAGATGAGCTCCCAGACGTCCTTGCGCAGCCTGCCGCGCTCGATCACCTTGACCGGCGGGATCCGCAGCGCCTCCTGCCACACCTCGACCGCGTTCGGGTTGTAGCCGCCCGCCACCGCGCCGCCGATGTCGGCCTGGTGCCCCTTGACCGCCGTCCACGCGACCAGGCGTCCCTCGAAGAACACCGGCTTGAACGCGGCGACGTCGTTGTTTTGGTTGCCGAGGCTGAACACGTCGTTGTGGAAGATCACGTCGCCCGGATGGATCTCGTCGCCGAAGTAGTCCCTGATGTGCTTGCACACCGGCGCGAGCGAGAAGGCCAGGATCGGCAGGTTCTCCGTCTGCTCGAGCATCCGGCCCTCGGCGTCGTAGAGGCCGGTGACGAAGTCCTTCGCTTCGCACAGGATCGGCGAGCGCGTCGTCTTCTCCATCGAGATGCTCATCTCGTCGGTGATCGACTTGAACGTCCGCGCGTAGACGGACAGCAGGATGGGATCGATCTTCATTGCGCCATCTCCTCCTGCCGCCGCGCGGCCAGAACCGGCGCGATCAGGTCCTCGCGGCCCTTCCGGTGCAGCACGAACGAGCCGTGGCGGTCGACGATCGCGTCCCACGTGCCCGTCAGGACGATGGTCGTCGTGACCTGCTCGACGATCGCCGGGCCCGCGATCCGCTGCCCGAACCGGAGTCGGTGGCCGTCGTAGACCGGCACGCTCCGGAAAGCATTGTCCTCTGGAACGTAGGCGTCCCGCCGGCCTTTCAGCGCCAGCGCCGGGTCGTCGCCGCACCACGGCTCTTCGCGGTGGCGCGGCCGGTCGACCCCGCCCGTCGCCTGCACGCGGACGTTGATGACCTCGATGGGCGCGTTCTCGTGCTCGAGCGAATAGCCGTACAGGCGGTTGTGCTCGCGGTGCAGCCCCTGCGCGATCGTCGCCGCGGCCCGCGTGCGGATCGCCTCGCGCGGCACTTCCACGCCCACCTCGTGGAACTGCTTGACGTAGCGGCAGTCGAGCTTCACGGCGAAGCGCCGCCGCTCGGGAGGGATCCGCTCGGCCGCGAGCTGGCGGTCGCCCTCGGCCGTCATGTCGTCGACCAGCTCTCCCAGTCGCGCCCAGTCGAGCGAGGCGAGCGGCGCGACGAACGTGCGCACGAAATCGTGCCGCAGGTCGGACAGAAGCATCCCCATCGCGCACAGCACCGACGACTCGCGCGGCACGATCTGCAGCGGGATCTCGAGCTCGTTGCAGATCTGGCACGAGTGGATCGGACCGGCGCCCCCGGCCGCGATGAACGGGAACTCCCGCGGGTCGAAGCCGCGCTTGATGGTCACTTCGCGCACGCCCTGCGCCATGTTGTTGCAGACGACGCGGAACATGCCGGCCGCCGCCGCCTCGATCGTGAGGCCCATCGGCTGCGCGATGTGCCGCTCGATCGCCGCCCGCGCCGCCGTGACCGACAGCGGAATCCGGCCGCCGGCGAAATAGGCAGGGTCGAGGTAGCCGAGCACGAGGTTCGCGTCGGTGGAGGCAGGCAGCGTGCCGCCCTTCATGTAGCACGCCGGCCCGGGATCGGCGCCCGCGCTCTGCGGCCCCATCCGCAGGAGGCCGCCGGGATCGAGCCAGCCGACCGAGCCGCCGCCGGCGCCGATCGAGTGGATGTCGAGCATCGGCAGCGCGATCTTGTGCCGCGCGATCTCGCCGTCGTTGACGACGAGCGGCGCGCCGACCGCGACCGACGCCTCGAAGCTCGTGCCGCCCATGTCAGTCGTGATCGCGCGGTCGGCGCCGACCGCCCGTGCGAAGAACAGCCCGGCGCCCGGACCGCCGGCCGGGCCGGACAGCAGCGTGAGCGCCGGAGAAGACCGCGCGACCTCGGGCGTCATCACGCCGCCGTTGCTCTGCATGATGAGCAGGAGACCGCGGAAGCCGACCGCGGCGAGCCGCCCGACGAGCTGCTCGAGGTAGCGGTCGAGCTTCGGACCGACGTACGAGTTCAGCGCCGTCGTCGACACCCGTTCGTAGAAGCGGATCGACGGCAGGAGATCGGTCGAAACCGTCAGGAAGGCGTCGGGCAGCGCGCGCCGCACCAGCGCCGCGGCGGCGCGCTCGTGCGCCGGGTTCGCGTAGGAGTTCATGAAGCAGATCGAGACCGCCTGCACGCCCTCGCGGCGAAACGCCTCGGCGGCGCGCTCGACCTCCGCGAGCTGCAGCGGCTCGAGCTCGCGCCCCGCGCGGTCGAGGCGCCCCCCGACCCCGATCCGGAGGTGCCGCGGCACGAGCGGCTTCACGTTCGTGTAGGCGTTGTTGTATTGCTCCTCGCGAATGCCGCGGCGCATCTCCAGCGCGTCGCGCACGCCGGCGGTCGTGAGCAGCGCGGACTTGGCCCCGGTGTGGGTCAGGGTCGCGTTGGTCGTCACGGTCGTGCCGTGGACGATGGTCTCGATCGACGCCGCGAACTCGGCGACCGTCCTGCCGGCCGCCGCCATGGCGGCAAGCTCGGCGAAGCCGTCGATCACCCCGATCGACGGGTCGCGCGGCGTCGACAGGACCTTGTGCAGGACCGGCGCCGCGTCGTCGCGCGTGAGGATGAAGTCGGTGAACGTCCCGCCGACGTCGATGCCGATTCTGGACGCCATGGCCTCCCCTCCTAGCCCGAGACGGCCTCGCGCCGCGCCATGCGCTTCAGCTCCTCGCGCTTCACCTTGCCCAGCGCGGTGCGCGGCAGCGCGTCGGCGAGGATCACGTCGCGCGGGTGCTTGTAGCGGGCCACGCGTCCGGCGAGAAGCGCGGCCACGGTCGTCGCGGTGACGTCCGCGCCGCGCGCCGGCACGACGACCGCGACCACCGCCTCGCCCCAGCGCTCGTCGGGGCGGCCCACGACGGCGACTTCCGCGATGTCCGCGCTTTCGGCGAGCACGTTCTCGATCTCGGCCGGATAGACGTTCTCGCCGCCCGAGATGATCACGTCGCGGCGCCGGCCGTCGACGTGGAGCCAGCCGTCTGCGTCGGCGTGCGCGACATCGCCGGTGTGATACCAGCCGTCCGCGAGCGCCTCCGCCGATTCCCGCGGCTTGTTCCAGTAGCCGTCCATCACGTTGGGGCCGCGGACCAGGATCTCGCCGGCGGTGCCCGCGGGGACGTCGCGGCCCGCCTCGTCGACAAGACGCAGGTCGCAATGGAGCGCTGTCCGGCCGACCGATCCCGGGTGCGCCGGGGCGTCCGCGACGCGCTGATAGGCGGCGATCGGGCACGTCTCCGTCGAGCCGTACACCTGCAAGAGCGGGATGCCGCGCTGCAGGTCGCGGCGGACGAAAGCCTCGCCGATGATCGTCGAGCCGGTCGTGATCGCGCGGAGCCGCGACAGGTCGGCCTCGCGCCAGCGCGGCTCGCGCGCGAGCACTTCGAGCTGCGCGGGAACGAGGACGGTCAGCGTCACCCGCTCCCGCTCGAGCGCGTCGATCGCCTGCCGCGGCTCGAAGCGCGGATGCAGCACGACGGTCGCGCCGCAATGAAGGGCGGGCAGCGTCTGGATGTTGAGGCCGCCGACGTGGAAGAGCGGGAGCGTGGTCAGCACCCGGTCGTCGCTCGTGAGGTCGTGCATGTGCGCGCTGTTCACGGCATTGTGGAAGAGCGCGCGCTGCGCGAGCACGACGCCCTTCGGCTCGCCGGTCGAGCCGGACGTGTAGCAGAGCAGCACGGGCGCGTCGTCGCCGCCGTCGCCTGCGGGCCGTGTCACCGTCCCCTCGCCCGCCTCGAGGAAGCGGTCGTAGGCGGTCCAGCCGTCCGGGACGCCGCCCAGCGCGACGCGCACCGCGACCGCTGCGCCGTCGGCGATCGCGGCCGTCGGCGCGGCGAACGGATCCGACGCGACCAGCACGCGCGGCCGGCAATCGGCGAGCATGGCCCGGTGCTCGGGCGGCGCGAGCCGCCACGACAGCGGCGTGAACAGCGCCCCGAGCCGCGCGCAGGCGAACAGCAGCGCGATCTGCTCGGCGCCGTTGTAGCCGAGATGCGCGACGCGGTCGCCGCGGACGACGCCGACCGCGGCGAGCGCCGCGGCCGTCCGTTCGATCTCGCGCGCGAGCTCGGCGTAACGCCAGCGCCGGCCCGGCACGACAAGCGCTTCCTTGTCGGGCGCGAAGGCCGCCTGCCGCTCGATCCACGATGCCAGGTCCACGATCCTCCCTTTGGACGCCGCTAGTGCCGGTCGCCGACCTCCACCACCACCGCCATCGCGGAATCGCCGGCCGCGCAGCCGGCGAACAGTCCGCGGCCGCCGCCGCGCAGCGCGAGCTCCTCGATCAATTCGATGACCGACCGCGTGCCCATGGGCGCCTGCGGGTGGCCCCAGACCAGCGACGAGCCGTAGTTGTTCATCCGCTCGGCGTCCACCCCCATCTCGCGCGCGAAATACAGGTCGTTGAGCGCGAACGGGTTGTGCGTCTTGATCGCGTCGCACTCGCCGATCCCGATTCCGGCCTGAGCGAGCGCGCGGCGCGCCGCGGGGACCGTCGCCTCCGGCATGAGGCCGAGCGCGACGCGCGCCTGCCCGAAGCCGCGCAGGCGCACGGCGATCCGCGCGTCGCGCGACAGCGCCGCCGCCCGCTCCGGCGCGGCGACGACGATGGCCGCGTTGCCGTCCGCCGGATGCGTCTGCGCGCCGTAGGTGACCGTCCCGCCGTCCTTCACGGGCGCGAGGCGCGCGAGACCCTCGGCGGTCGAGAAGTGGATGCCTTCGTCGCCCGGCAGCGTCGCGGCGGTCTTCCTGAAGTTCGCCGCGGGGACCTCGAACGGCAGCGACATGAACCGCTTGAGGAACGCCGACTCGTCGGCGAGCGCCATCCGGTACTGTTCCTCGCGCCGCAGGACGAGGCCGTGCTGCTCGGCGGTCGTGAACCCGTGCCGGCGCGCGACGTTCTCGGCGGTGTCGATCATCGCGTGCGGCCCGAGCGGATCGCAGTCGAAATTGACGAGCACCCAGTCCTCGTGCGCGCCGGTCCCGCCCGGCCCTCTCGGGTTCGGATAGTAGATGTGGGGACCGTTTGAGGTCCGGTCACACGTCACGCCCAGCACGACCTCGGCCATGCCCGACTCGACCTCCTGGGCCGCGGTCAGCAGCACGCGCACGCCGGTCGCGCAGGCCTGCATGATCGTCGGGCCCGGCACGCTCGCGCCCGCGCGGCCGGCGAGCCACGGCAGTCCGTAGAACGCGTGCGCCTGCGGCACCGAGAGCCCGAGCACCCCGGCGTCGATGGCGGTCGCGGGGATGCCGCGCCGGTCGAGCTCGCGCCGCGCGACGTGGGCGGCGAATTCGATGCTGTGAAGGTGCGCGAGGCTGCCCTGCCAGCGCGCAAAAGGCGTGGACCAGTAGGCCCCGTACGGGATTTCGGCGCGCCACGCCATGATGGGGGGACCTCGGAGGGGCGCTACTGCGGCCGCGCCGCCGAGCCGGCCGTCTCGCGCGCGATCTCGTCCAGCACCCGCCGCAGATGGCGGCGTGCCGTGCGCAGGTGCTCGTTCATCACGCGCGCCGCGCGCGCGGCATCGCCGTCGCGCAGCGCCGCCAGGATCTTCTTCATTCCCGCGAGCGCCGCCTTCCGCGCGGCGGCGTTGTTGAGCGTCAGCACGCGCAGGTAGCGTACGTGGCCCGCGCACAGGGCGATCGCACGGAGCAGCCGGCGGTTTGCGACGAGGTCGTGCCACGCGGCGTGGAAGCGCGCGTTGGCTTCGATGAACGCCTCGGCATCGCGCGCGCGGTCCGCCGCCTCGGCGTCGCGCAAGGCCGCCGCGATGCGCGCGAGCGTCGCCGGGTCGGCGACCGCCTGCGCTACCTGGGCCAGCGCCGCGGGCTCGAGCATTCCGCGGAGCTCGTAGATCTCGTCGACGTCGGCGTCCGACAGCACCGGCACGACGAAGCTGCGCCCCTCGGCGGCGATCAGGCCTTCGCTTTCGAGGCGCGCGAGAGCCTCGCGCACCGGCGTCCGCGACACGCCGAGCGACAGGGCGAGCGAAGCCTCCTGCAGCCGCTGCCCGGGACGGATGACGTGGCTGCCGAGGTATTCGCGCAACGTCCGATACACCTCCTCGCCGAGCCCGGCGGGGCGGTCGAGCGGCTTGAGCGCGGGGGGTACCATCGGAAGACTGCCGAGATTGACCGTATCCTGTATAACGGGTACGGTATACATTTCGACCCTCGGTGTCAACGGGCGCTGCCGGCCCGGCCGCGCCCACGTCGAACCGCGCCAACGATGCCCGTGTCGCCGCCGCCGACCGCCGCCTTCTGGGCGGCCCCGTTCCGCCCGTTCTGCGCGCTCGGGATGGCGTACGGCATCGCGCTGATGGCGGCATGGCTCGCGGCCCGCGCGCAGTGGCTTGCGCTGCCCTTCGGCACGCTTCCGCCCTCCCTCTGGCACGGCCACGAGATGCTGTTCGGCTTCGCCGCGGCGATCATCTGCGCGACGGTGCTGACCGCCCTGCCCGGATGGGCCGGGACGCGCGAGATCCGCGGCGCGCCCCTCGCCGCGCTCGTCGCGCTGTGGGCCGCCGGCCGCGCCGCGTTCTGGGCGATCGACGCGCTCCCGGCGGGACTCGTGATCGTCGCCGACGGCGCGCTCTACGTCGCTCTCCTCGCGATCCTCGGCGCGCAGCTCGCCCGCGTCCGGAATCGCTACTACCTGCTCCTCCTCGGCGTGCTGGCCGGGATGCTCGCCGGCGACGTGATGCTGCTCGCGGGTCGGGTGCAGGCCGGCTACGCCGTGGCGCTGTACGCCGTCGTGCTGCTCTTCGCGCTCAAGGCCGGCGTGTTCGCGCCGGTGTTCACCGGCAATCACCTGCGCGCGACCGGCCGCGGCGACCAGGCCCGCTTCCTCCTGCCCCTCGAGTACGCGGCGATCGGCGCGATCCTCATGCTGGCGATCGCCGACGCGGGAGGCGCTCCGGCGTCGTGGCGCGCGGCGGCTGCGTTCGCTGCCTGCGCGCTCCACGCGGTGCGCCTCGTGCGCTGGCGCGGGTGGCGCGCGTGCGACGTGCCGCTCCTGTGGACGATGCACGTCGGCTACGCGTGGCTGGTCGCGGCCTTCCTGCTCAACGGCCTCGCCGCGGCGGGCATGTCCGGCGCGGCGGACGCGTGGCTGCACGCCTTCACCGTCGGCGCGCTCGGCTCGGTGATGCTCTCGCTGATGACGAGGGTCGCGCTGCGCCACACGGGCCGGCCGCTCGTCGTGCCGGGTGCGGTCGTCACGGCCTACGGGCTGATCCAGGCGGCGGCGCTCCTGCGCGTCGGCGCCGCGCTCGCCGGCGCCGGCTCGGCGTGGATCGTCGCCGCCGGTCTCGCGTGGATCGGCGCATTCGCGCTCTATCTCGCGTCGTTCGGCGCGATCCTGCTTTCGCCCAGCCTGCCGCGCGCCGTCGCGAGTCCGCTGGCCGCCGATGCGGCCGGCGAGAGGGCGCACGGCGCCGGCTGACCACGCATCCCCCCGGAGATTCCCGTGTCCGCTCGCTTCGCCAATCCGCTGCTCGAGGCTCCGTCGCGTCCGCCGCCCCGGCACGTCGCGATCGTCGGTGCCGGCTCGATCGGCCCCGACATCGGCTATTACCTGAAGAGCGCGCTTCCCGAGCTCGCCCTGACGCTGATCGACGTCGCGCCGCAGGCGCTCGACGCCGCGCGCGAGCGTCTCGCCGGCTACGCGCGCAAGGCCGTCGACCGCGGCAGGATGTCGGCCGCCGATGCCGCGGCGGTCACGCGCGACGTGCGCACGAGCATCGACTACGACGCGCTCGCCGATTGCGACTGGGTGCTCGAGGCCGCGACCGAGAACCTGGCGCTCAAGCAGCGGATCTTCGCGATGATCGAGGCCCGCGTCGGGCCGGAGGCGATCGTGACGTCGAACACGAGTTCCCTCCCCGCCGCCCGGATCTTCGCGGGCATGCGGCATCCGGAGCGGGCGACCGTCACGCACTTCTTCGCCCCCGCGTGGCGCAATCCCGCGGTCGAGGTGATCGACTGGGCCGGCGCCGGGCCCGGACTCGTCGGCCACCTGCGCCGCGTCTTCTGCACGACCGGCAAGCTGCCGCTCGTGACCGCCGACGCGCCGTGCTTCATGCTCGACCGGATCTTCGACAACTGGTGCAACGAGGCCGCGCACCTGCTCGCGCGCGCGAGCGCCGCCGAGATCGACAGCGTGGCCCACGAATTCGTGCAGGCGGGGCCGTTCTTCGTCCTGAACCTCGCGCGCGGCAATCCGATCATCGTCGAGACCAACACGCTGCAGGCCGACGAGGAAGGCGAGCACTACCGCCCCGCGTCCATCTTCCGCTCCGTCGACGCCTGGCAGACGGTCGCGCCGGGCAAGTCCGTCGACGTCGCGCCCGAGATCGCATCGGCGGTCCGGGACCGCCTCGCCGGCGTGCTCTTCTCGCAGGCGGCGGACATCCTCGACCGCACGATCGGCGACGCGGCCGATCTCGATCTCGGCTGCCGCATCGCGCTCGGCTTCCGCCGCGGGCCGCTCGAGCTCATGCGCGATTTCGGGCCCGCCGAGACGACGCGGATCCTCGAGCGCTTCGCGCGCGAACGGCCGGGGATGCCGCAACCCGCGCGGCCGCTCGCGGAGTACACGCGCTTCCGGCGGCACGTGCTGGTCGACGCCGTCGACGGCGTGACCGTCATCACGCTGCGCCGGCCCGAGGCGATGAACGCGCTGCACGACGAGATGACCGACGAGATCCTCGCCGTCATCCGCGAGCGCGAGCTCGACACCGGCGTCCGCGGGTTCGTCCTCACGGGCTACGGGACGCGCGCGTTCTGCGCCGGCGCCGACGTCGGACGCTTCCCCTCGCTCCTGGACGACGCCGGCGCATCCGCGCAGTACGCGCGCGACTGCTCGCGGCTCCTCGTCCACCTCGATGCGATGACGAAGCCCGTGGTCGCCGCGATCAACGGCATGGCGCTCGGCGGGGGTTTCGAGCTCGCCCTGCGCTGCCACGGCATCGTCGCGATGCAGGACGCGTGGATGCAGTTCCCGGAGATCACGCTCGGCATCCTGCCCGGCATCGGCGCGATGGTCGTCCCGTACCGGCGCTGGCCCGAAGCGGGCGCCCTCTTCCACGGCATGCTGCGCCGCGCCGAGAAGCTCGACGCGACGCGGGCGCACGCGCTCGGCGTCGTGGACGCGCTCGCTCGCGATCCGCACGAGCTGATCGAGCGGGCGGTGGCGCGCGTGCACGCGCTCGCCGGGCGAAGGCATGCGATTCCCGACGGCCCGTGCGCGCTCGCGCCCCTTCCGGCGATCGAGCCCGTCGCGGCGAACGGACTGCCGCTGTCGGCGACGATCATCGGTCTCATGGACGGCGCGATCCGCGACGCGGCCGCGGCGCCCACCCTCGCCGCCGCGCTCGAGATCGGCTATCGTGCGTTCGGGCAGAGTGCGTGCACGGCGGCGGCGCGCGAAGGCATCGCGGCGTTCGGCGAGCGCCGGCGCGCCGACTTCACGAAGACCGGCTGACGGCACCGGCGGATCTCCGCGTCCGCGGTCGCGGCGCCGCGGCGCGCGCCTCGCGCACGAGATGAACGAGCCCGTGCGCGCACGCGAACGAGGGGCCGGCGAAATTCGCCGCGCGTTCGAGCGCCGCGAGGTCGCGCGGCCGCCCCGGCGCGGCGAGCCGTCGCGGACCGAGGACGCGGATCTCGCCGGAACCGAGCGAATCGTCCGCGCTCACCCCGAACACGCCGGGGACGGCGGCAGGCAGCCAGCTCTCGCGGTCGGGCAGCGCTGACGCCACCAGCACGCAGCCCGACTCCATCGCCGCGACGCACGCCGCCGCGAGGACGGAGTCGCCCGGCCCGGGCGGGAGCCCGAGGCTCAGGTTGACGAACGCGCAGCGTGCGGCCGCGGCGCGCAGGATGCCCCGCGCGACGAGCGACGGGTACGTCGCGTCCGCCCCGTCGAAGACCCGGACCGCGAAAAGCGCCGCCTCGGGGAGCGCGGCGCGGAGGACGCCCGCGACTGCCGTCCCGTGGCCGATCGGATCCGACCAGTCGTCGTCCTCGGCGATCGCGCCGTCGCGGTCGAGGCGAATGCGGCAACCGGAGACTGCCCCGCGCACGTGCGAGTGCCACGGGTTGACGCCCGTGTCGACGATGCCGATGCGCAGCGTCGTCATCGCAGCGCAGCCACCCGCGCGGGCGGCGCCGCGAATCCGGGCGCGAGCAGCGTGCGCACCTGGTCCGCGGTGACGGCGACGAAGCGGCCGTCGTGCAGGAACAGGATCCGGTCGAACGCCTCGAGCGCGACCGGCCGGTGCGAGACGACGAGCATCGTCCGGCCCGGAAACGCGGCCCACAGGTTCCGGCGCACCTCCACTTCGGTGGCGACGTCGAGGCCGGAGAACGCCTCGTCCAGCACGAGGATCCGCGGATCCCGCAGGATGAGGCGCGCGAGCCCCAGGCGCTGGCGCTGGCCGTCGGACAGCGCGAGCCCGCGGCCGCCGATCACCGTCGCCCTTCCTTCCGGCAGCGCCGCGACGAATTCGTCCGCGACGGCGAGCGAAAGCGCGCGCCCGACGTCCTCGCGCTGCGCACCGGGATTGCCGTAGCGCACATTGTCCTCGACGCTCGCGTGGAGCAGGAACGGCTCGGCGCCCGCGTAACCGAGCAGCGTGCGGTCTCCTGCGCAAGGTGCCGCGTGCGCCGGCCGCCCGCCGATCCGAACCGTTCCCACGGCCGGGCGCCGCAGGCCGAACAGCAGCTGGACCAGCGTCGACTTGCCGGCGCCTGAAGCGCCGAAGAGCGCGACGCGTTCGCCCTCCTCGATGCGGAGATCGGCGCGCTCGAAGACCGGCGCCTTGCCGGGGTAGGCGAACGCGACGGCATCGACCACGACCGCGCCGGCGGCGGTCGGGCCGCGGCCTTCTTCGCGCTCGTCGGCGCGAGGGCCCAGGACCTCGCTGACGCGCGCGATGCTCACGCGCGCCTCCTGCAGGTTGCGGACGAGCGTGAGAAGCCCTTGCGCCGGGCCGAACAGCCGGCCCTGGTAGAGCACGAACGCGACGAACGTGCCCAGCGTCATCGTGCCCGCTTCGAGCAGCCCGCCTCCGACGACGTAGATCCAGGCGAGCGCGAACGCCAGCGCGAGGCCGGGAATGCCCGCCGCGAGCGCGTCCTGCGTCTGGAAGCCGACGATCTCGCGCGACAGCCGCTCGCTCGCCGCGTCGAGGCGCGCCTGCTCCTCCCGCTCCGCGCGATGGAGCCGGAGCGGCCGCAGCGCGGCGAGACGTTCGGACAGGAAGTGGGACAGGTCGGCCATCGCCTCGCGCACGCGCCCCGACCGCCGCTCGATCGTGCGCCGGAACGCCGCGGCGGCGACGAGCGCGACGGCGACGCCGGCGAAGCTCCACAGCGCGAGCGGTGCCGAGAGGGTCAGCATGATCGCCGCCGCGACGGCGAGGAAGAGCGTGCCCTGCAGGCTCCCGAGCAGGCCGTCGACGAGAAGCGTCTGGATGCGCGGCACGTCGGTGCCGAAGCGCGTGAGCAGGTCGCCGTGCCGGAAGCCCTCGATCTCCTGCAAGGGTGCCTCGATGCAGCGCGCGAAGAGCTGCGCCCGGAGCGAGGTGAGGACAACGGTCGAGAGGCGCGCGTGGATGCGCCCGGTCCACACGCCGAGCGCGAGATCGACGACGGCGAGCGCGACCAGCGCCGCGGCGATCCGCGGGATCGCGGCGAAGTCGCCGTGCGTCGCGACCGCGTCGACGAAGGCCATGCCGAGGAGCGGCGTCGCGAGCGAGACCGCGGCGCCGAGCAAACCGAGCGCGAAGATCGCCGCAAGCGCGCTGCCGCGTCCCGCGAGGTGCCGCGCGAAGGGCCGAAGCTCGTTCAGCTCGCGCATTCCGCCTCCGCCCACACGTCGGGGTAGTAGCAGAGATGCGCGCCCGCGCAGAGCGCCGCGGCGCCGCGCTCGGCGACGACCGCCGCACGGATGTCGGCGGGAGCGGCGCCCCGGTCCGCGAGACCGAGGGCCATGGCCGCGAGCCGCACCGACGACACCTTGCGCGCGAGCGCCGCCTCGCGGCCGACGACCTTGAGACTCGCGATTCCGGCCTCGGCGAGCCGTGGCAGCGCGCACAGCCCGCAGGGGCCGAGCGTGTAGCCCCGGCTCGTCCGGCTGCCGCAGTTGTCGAGCGTCCACTTCCAGAATTCGTAGCGCTCGTCGAGCCGGCCGAGGGCGCGGCCGACGCGATCGCCGATGCAGTAAGGTCCGAGCGCATGCGACGTCGCACAGGTCCCTTCCTCGAACGCGCAGCCGTCGTTCAGCACGAAGGCCTCGAATTCGAGACCGGCGATCGCCGTCTCGGCGATCTCGGAGAGCGTCATCTGCCGCGGCAGGATCACGCGTGCGACGCCCAGGTCGCGGTAGAACGCGGCGTCGCCGTGGTTGCGGCAGGTGGCGAGACTCGAGACGTGCACGCGCGATGCACGGCCCTCGTCGCAGAGCGCGAGCAGCAATTCCCACTCGGCGACGATCAGTGCCGCGATGCCAACCTCGTCCAGGAGGCGCAGGCCGAAGTCGACGAGAAACGGCACGGCGCCCGCGGGATACGACGGCGCGTTGAGCGTCGCGAACACCGGCCGATCGCCGGCGAGCGCGACGAGGCGGCGGAGGTCGTCGAGATCGGGGACGCCCGCCGCCTTCGCGCTGCGCCGGTGCACGGCCGCCGTCCCGAACGCTTGCTCCCAACCGGGCGGCGTCGTGCCGCAATAGAACTCGTGCGCGCCGGCGGCGCACAGGTCGGCGACCTCGCCGGAGTTTCGGAGCGGCGCGAGGATCTTCACGGCGCCGGCGTCTCGTGGACGACGATCCGGTCGGCACGCGGCAGCCACGACCGCGCGGCCGCGCACGGCAGCTCGTAGAAGAGCGTGTTGCCGCCACGCCAGTGCGGCAGCGCCGTGTCGGCCCGGCCGATCGGCATCGGCTTGCCGCGGCACGGCGCCGGACAGTCGTCGGCGAGCGCCTTGGCGAAGCCCCCCTCGGGGGACAGGCCGGCCTTGAGCGGACACGCGCGGCCCGACGCGGCGAAGGTGAACGGCACGTGCAGCGCGCGTTCGAGCGGCGCCTCGTCGTCGTCGCGCCCCTCGCCGAGGTAACCGCCGGTCAGGTCGGCGTCGCTCTCCAGGGCCTCGACGCCTGCGCGCGCCAGCATGCGCCGCAGCCGCGCGAAGCGCGACGATTCGTGCGTGGCGAACCCTAGCGGCGCGTCGCGATAGGCGCGCGGGTCGCGCAGCGAGCGATTGACGAGCCGGCCGGCGCGCCGCGGCAGCGCCGGGTGCCGCTCGCGGAGGAGCCGCAGCACGCCCCAGTCGTTGAAGACGACGGCGGGCCGGTGCCCTTCCGCCGCGAGTCCGGCGAGCAGGCCGTCGACCCGGCGCAGGCCGCGCGGCGACACGAGCGGCGTCTGCAGCGTCGGCGCGCAGTCGCGCGCGCGCCCGAGCTCGCAGTACGTGATCGCGTCGACGAGAACGGGCAGCCGGTCCTCGCAGAACTCGGAGCCGAAGTAGAGCGCGGCCATCGCCCCGCCGGGAAGGAGGCCTCGCCACGCCGCGGGAAGCGCATCGCGCGGGTCGCCGCGCGGCGCGACCGGTGCCGTGAGCCGCAGCGCGTACTCGACCGCGCCCATCGCCGCCTCCCGCCCGCTCAGAAGGCGATCCGGCGCAGGTCCATGCCGTCGGTCGCCATCTGCAGCACCTTCTGCGGCTTGAGCGTCTGCGCGTCGTAGATGGTGAGCGTCGATCCCGCGCCGCCCACGTAGATCTTGCGGCCGTCCCGCGAGACGTTCACGCCGTAGCACGTGCCTTCCCTGATCGGCACCGACGCGACGTACTTCCGCTGCGCGAGGTCGATCACGGTCAGGTCGTCCATCACCGCGTAAGCCTTCTTGCGGTCGGGGGCGAGCACGACCGAGTACGCGAGCGCCGGCTCGCCCTTCACCTCGATGTCCTGGATCGCGCCGCTCGCCTGGTCGACGAGCATGAGCCCCATGAACTTCTCGGTGTAGTAGTTCATGCTCGCGACGCCGCCGTTGTCGAACGCGTAGTCCCAGAACGGCAGCATGTTCTTGCCCTTGTCGAACAGCGGCACCGTCTCGACGACACGGAGCTCGGCGCCGGTCGTGTCGATCTTGTAGAGGTCGAGGCCGAACGCATAGAGCATCTTGCCGTCGCGCACGCTCACGAGGTGGGCGACGCCCCACGGCACCTCGACGCTCCGGAGTATCTTCCCCGTCCCGAGATCGAACTGCGCGACGACGGGCTTCCCGATCACGACGTCGCCCCCGTCGGTGCGGCGCGGCAGGAGCGCGCCGTACGCCGTCCGGCCCTCGGCGTCGACGACGAAGCCGAACATCAGGCGGTCCCAGCCGTCGCCGGCGACGTCGACCGTCGCGACGACGCGGTTCGTGGCGAGGTCGACCTTGTGCACGAGGTGCCGGTTGGTCGCGACGAAGAGGAACTTCCGGTCGGCGGTGAGTCCGACCTCGCGCGTCGCGCCGCGGACGGGAATGTCGGCGACGATGGCGTCGGTCTCCATGTCGATCACCTGGATCATCTCGTAGCCGAGGTAATAGAGCCGGTCGGCCGCGGCGGCGGGCGCCGCAGCCGCGGCAGCCGCCGCCAGCGCGAGCACGAGGGCGAGCATCGATGACCGTCGCATGTCGGTCTCCTAGTCGAACTTGAGGTTGCGCCAGTCGCGTGCGATGTTCGGGCACGCGACGTCGAAGTCGCGATGGTTGACGAGGCCGTCCGGCGCCTGCGCGGGCCACCAGCAGTCGCCGGCGCAGCCGTGGAAGTCGCGCGCCGACGCCTGGCAGTTGCCGACCGGATAGGTGGGCCGCGGATTCGTCTCCCAGCCGGTGTCGAAGATCGTCGTGCAGCCTTGCGGCATCTTGCGCGCGGCCAGGGCCTCGGCCGACTTGCGCTCGCCGGCGGCGAGCCGCTCGATCGCCCTGGCCTTGCGGTTCAATGCCGCGATCGCCTTCTTCTTCATGGTTTCGTTCTCCGTCGAAGAGATCAGCCGTCGGCCCGGCGCTCGAGGAACGCGACCACCGGATGATCCGGCTCGCCGCCGAGCCCCGCGTAGACTCGGATTCCGAGCTCGAGCCAGCGCCGGATGAATTCGCACGATCCGCCGGGCGGCAGGCCCAGCGCGTTCTCGCGCAGGTGATTCTCGTAGTGGCAGCCTCCCGCACAGAGACTGCGCGCCCAGCACTCGGCGCACGCGTCCCGGCGCGGAGCCGCCTGCGCGTCGAGGCACGCGCCGATCTTCGCGTGATCGGCGCCGCGCTCGAGGTCGCCGACGCGGAACGACGCGTCGCCGGCGAGCCGGTGGCAGAGGAAGAGGCCGCCTTCGGCGTCGACCGCGAGATACCCGAGCCCCGCGCCGCACGGCACGCCCTTCACCTGGCCCGCATGCAACCGCGCGAGAAGGTCGAGCAGGTTCGAGAACGGCAGCACGCGGCCACGTTCGGCTTCGCGCGCGAACCGCTGCGCGAGCTCGGCGAATCCGGCCAGGAGCGCGGCGTCCTCCTGCGCCGTGGGCAGGAGCTGCGCCGTGATCGGGCTCGCCGGCGCGATGCCGACTTCGAGAACGCCGAGCGAAAGCACGTGGTCGAAGACTTCCGGCACGCGATGCCACTGGTCGGGCCGGAGCGTCACGCGCGCGGCCGGCGGGCGTCGCGTGTGCGCGCGAAGGCGCGCGAGGCCCGCCACGACGTCGGCGTGGCTGCCGCCGCCGTCGCGGCCGGCGTGACGCCGGTTCGCGTCGTGGACGTCCGGCGGACCGTCGATGCTCACGGAGACGCCGATCTCGTGCGCGGACAGGAACGCGAGGGCTTCGGGCGTGAACCGCGTGCCGTTGGTCGTGAGCGACACGACGAGCCGTTTGCCGTGCGCGGCTGCCGCCGCCTCGGCCTCCGTGACGGCCGCCTCGAGGGCCGGGAGATTCAGGAGCGGCTCGCCGCCGAACAGCACGAGCGTGACCGCGGGCCGATCGCCCGACGACTCGACGAGGAAGCGTGCCGCTCGGCGCGCGACGGCCGGCGACATGAGACGCGCGGCGCCGCCGTACGAGCCGCCGCCCGCGTAGCAGTACGTGCAGCGGAGGTTGCAGGCCTGAGCCGCCTCGACGACCAGAGTCGCAAGCGGAATCGCCGCCGGATCGATCGCGGGCGGGGGGGCCCGGCGCGGCGATTCCGCCGACACCAGCACACGCGCGTCGCGCAGCGCCGCGAGAACCTCCCGCTCGCGCGCCGGCGCCTCGTGGAGCGCGAAAGGGGCACGCGGGCGCCACCGCTCCACGACGCGCTCGGTCTCGCGGTCGATCGCGAACAGGCTCGCGTCGTCGGCGCCGAAGAGGATCGCGTCCGCCCCGGGTCCCGCCGGCGCGAAGATCCGGTGATCCGCGAAGGTGTACGCCGCGCCCATCGCCTCGTTCCGCGCGCTCATCGGAGCCTGCGGATGAAATCGGGGACGGTGACGACGAGCGCCGCCTCCGCCGCGTAGGTTTGCGCGCCGCGCTGGTAACGGGCCAGCACCTTGACGAGACCGCTGTTCTCCGCGCTGTAGTTGCGCATCGGGTTCGGGCCGTAGTCGCCCAGAGGGATGTACGTCCCGTTGGGCTTGATCGCGCCGAGCCAGCGCAGATCGTCGTCGTCGGGCCGCGTCTTCTCCTCGGCGAGCCGGAACGTTGCCGGCACCGGCCCGAGCGCGACGCCACCCGCCTTCTTGCCGGTTCCGGTCCTGGCGTAGGCGATCGCCTCGAACTGCACGCCTTCGGCCGGATAGTGCTGTCCGCTCGACAACCGCGCGCGCCCCGTCTCCGGCGCGATCGCGATGTAGTCGATCCGCGGCGCGAGCCGGACCGTCCCAGCGGCGAGCCCCTTGACGGCGAGCTTGGCTTCGGTGAGCGCCTCCGCGGCGCTCACGACTTCGATCTCGATCGTGCCGGACCCGACGCGCTTCGCCGCGAGCACCTTCACGCTCCCGCCGGAAAAGACGACGTCGGCGGCGCGCACGTCGGGCAGGTCGACGCCCTCCACGGCGAGCGTCGTTCGCTCGCCCTTGAGCAAGTACGCGGGCACGACACGCGCGACCTGCGGTCCCCCGCCGGTCCTGAGCCACGTCACGCGCGATGCGTGGAAGTCCGGCGCCGCGAGGTGCGCCTCGCCGTGCGCCGTCCCGCCCTCGACGACGTACGCGCCGTTCCCCGCGTAGCCGTTGTTCGTCGTCCGCGTGCGGAGCGCGTAGCCGGCGTAGAGCGTCCCCTCGCCGGCGAACGTCTCGCGGGTCCCGTCGGCGTAGGCGAGGCTGCCGTCGAGCCTGTACTCCGCATTGCCGGCATCGACGATGCGCGTCTCGCCCCGATACGTGCCGCGTCCGGGTTCGTAGCCGAACACGGCCCAGGTGCCTGCGAGCTTCGTCGAAGGCGGCGTCCACGCGCGTCCGTACGGCAGCTTGGCCGACCACGCCGCGAGCGCCGCGTCGGCCTCCTCCACCCAGCGCATCTCGCGCATCTGATAGACGACGGTCGGCGCGGCGTAGAGGTGGAAGTCGCGCAACCGCGCCCAGCTCGCGGGCGTCATCCGATAGCTCAGGATCTTGCCCGCCGTGTGGCAGCGCACGCAGGTGGTGTAGAGCTTCTCCTCGTCCTTGCCGGCCGGGGCCTCGACCACCTGCGCGTTGTGCCACAGGCTCAGGTACGCGACACCCGCCTGCTCGTCGGGCGCGAGCGCTTGCGTCGCGCACAGCTCCTTCAGGAGCGTGTCCATCTCTCCCTGCGCGAGCCCCATCCCGTGCAGCCGGCGCATCCGGTCGACGATGACCGTCCATTCCTCGGGCGTGGTCCGGATCTCCTCGACGCGCGCGATGCGTCCGTCCGCTCCCGGCGCGTGACACGTCGTGCACTTCTTCCAGACGAGCGACTCGCGCTCGAACGCGGCGGCGAGCTCCGCCGCCGCGAGCAGCGCGACGCCGACTGCGATTCCCGCCCTCGTGTGGCTTCGCATCGGGTTCTCCTCGCTACACCGCCATCATCACGGCCTTGGTTTCGGTGAACAGGTCGAGCGCGGCGCGGCCCATCTCGCGGCCGATGCCGGACTGCTTGAAGCCGCCGAACGGCAGGCTCGCGTCGAGCATGCTGTGGCAGTTCACCCACACCGTGCCGGCCTTGATCCGCGGGATCATCCGGTGGACGCGCGAGAGGTCGTTCGACCAGATCGACGCGCCCAGGCCGTACGGCGTGTCGTTGGCAAGCCGCACGGCGTCGTCGACGTCGTCGTACGGCAGCGCGACGACGACCGGCCCGAAGATTTCCTCCTGCACGACGCGCATGTCCTGCCGCGCGTCGACCAGCACCGTCGGCTTGACGAAGTAGCCGCGGCCCGCGGCGCGCCCGCCGCCGGTCGCGACCTTCGCGCCCTGGCCGACGCCGCTGTCGATGTAGCCGCAGACACGGCTCATCTGCGTTTCGGACACGAGCGGTCCGAGCTCGCTCGTCGGGTCGAGGCCCGGGCCGAGCTTCATCTTCGACGCGATCGCGGCGAGGTCGCCGACGACGCGATCGAAGAGCTTCTTCTGCACGTACAGCCTGGAGCCGGCCGTGCACACCTGGCCCTGATTGAAGAAGATCGCCTGTGCCGCGCCGGCCGCCGCCTGCGCGGGATCGGCGTCGTCCAGCACGATCACCGGCGACTTGCCCCCGAGCTCGAGCGACACGCGGGTCATGTTGACGACCGCCTCCCGCTGCACGAGCTTGCCGACGGCCGTCGATCCGGTGAACGCGATCTTGTCGACGCCCGGATGCGCGGCGAGCGCGGCGCCGGCGGTTTCGCCCAGCCCCGTGACGATGTTGACGACGCCCGGCGGAATGCCGGCTTCGAGAATCAGCTCGCCCAATCGCAGCGCGGTGAGCGGCGTCTCCTCGGCGGGCTTCAGCACGACCGTGCAGCCGGCGGCGAGCGCGGGACCGATCTTCCACGCTGCCATGAGCAGCGGAAAGTTCCACGGGATGATCGCGCCGACGACGCCGACCGGCTCCTTGCGCGTCCACGCGAAGAACTTCGCCTGCGGGATGAACGGCACCGACACGTCGTGGGTCGCGCCCTCGATCTTCGTCGCCCAGCCGGCCATGTAACGGAGGAAATCGACCGCCATCGCCATGTCGACGTGCCGCGCGAGCATGACCGACTTGCCGTTGTCGAGCGACTCGATCTCCGCGAGCTCCTGCGCGTTCGCCTCGACCCTGGCCGCGAGCGCGAGCAGCAGCCGTTCGCGCTGCGCGGGCGAGGCCGCGGGCCACGGCCCATCTTCGAACGCGGCGCGCGCGGCGCGCACGGCACGGTCGACGTCGGCGGCGCCCCCTGCGGGAACCCGCGCGAACGCCTCACCGGTCGCCGGATTGTGGACGTCGAGTTGCGCGCCGTCCGCGGCGTCTACCCAGCCGGCGCCGATCAGCATCTTCTTCGGCGCGGCCAGGAACTTCGTGGTGGCTTCGGTGACGAGTTGCCGGGTGTCCATGTCCATGTCGCATCTCCCGCGTTAGGCGCGCCCGCAAGGGTGCGGGCGGCCGTTGATCATTGCGTCGCCGCGGCGGTTGCGGCGGCGACGCCGTTCAGGCCGACGATGACGAGCTGCCCGGGCGCCCCCTCGGCGACCGCCGCCGACGTCTGCCGCTCGGGGCGAATCGTCGTCGCGAAGCTGCGCCCGCCGTCGATGCTGCGCGCGACCGCGCCGCCCAGGCCGACCAGCACGATCGTCCCGTCGGCGAGCTGCAGGCCGCCGCTCCACGACTCGACCGTCCCCGTCGGGACGTCGGTCCACGTGCGGCCCTGGTCGGGCGAGAGGAGCGCGTGGCCGCGCATGCCGAACACGAGCGTGCCCCCGTCGCGCACCGGGATGCCGCCCCACAGCGATCCGTTGTACGGCAGCCGCACGGTCGTCCACGTCGCGCCGCCGTCGGCGGAGCGGAACAGCGTGCCGGCCTCCGCGGCGATGAACAGCGGCCCGCCGGGCGGCGCGAAGACCGCGTTCAGGTGGCGGTCGCGATCGTCGCCTGCGCCGACCTCGAAGACCTTCCACGTGCGCCCGCCGTCGTGGGTGGCGGCGGCGAAGCCGAACGCCCCCGCGACGATCCCGTGGTCGGCGTTCTCGAACCACACCGACAGCAGGACGACGTCATCTCCCGCCGCGTAGTTGTGCGTCCACGTCTCTCCTCCGTCGGTGCTTCCGAGCACGAGGCCGCCGTGGCCGACCGCGATGCCGCGCTTCGCATCGACGAACGCGACGGCGGTCAGCATCTCGTGGGTCGGGACTGCGCTCGCCTGACGCCATGTCCCGCCGCCGTCGTCGGAGAGAATGATCACGCCGTGGTCCCCGACCGCGACCAGCCGCGCACCGGCGTGCGCGATGCCCAGCAGCGGCGCCTTGGTGGCGAGCGGCGCCTTGAACGCCGCGGCCGGCGGCGGTGGCGCCGACGGTGCGCCGCTCGCGACGGCGGCAGCGACCGCGGCGGCCGCCGCGACGACGAGGAGGCGCAACCCGTTCATTCGGCTTCGGGCGCCCCCGGCGCCCCGCCGCGCGCGGACGTCATCCGCGCAAACGCCTGCGCGCGCGCGGCCTCGCTCTCGGCCTTGCCGATCGCGAGCTCCTCGGTGAGGCGGCGCATCGCCGATGCCTCGAGCCGCGCGAGGCGGCCGTCCGCGTAGACGACCTCCCACAGGAGCTCGACGATGCCGACGCGCTCGCGCTCGTCGAACCCCTCGCGCACCGCCTTCGCGAACACCCAGTTCTCGAGCGCAGCGTCGAGCTCGCTCTGCGCCGCGGCGATGAGCCGCGCCGCCGCCTCCGCATCGAGCGCGAACCGCTCGCGCACGATCCGCTCGATCGTCGCGAGCTCCTCCGGCGGCGCGCGGCGGTCGCTCTGCGCCAGCTCGAGCAGGAGCGCGGCGACCGCGATCTGCCGGCGCTGGAACGGCACGCCGACCGTGTCCGGCGGTGCGGCGGGCGTTTCGCGCAGCAGGGTGAACAGACGCTCGAGCATCGGCATCTCCGCGGTCAGTGGGACAGGAGCGGCGTGCGCACGGGCCGCCGGCGCGGAACGAGCACGTCGAGCATGACGGCGAGCGCCGGCAGCATCGTGATCGCCATCAGCATGTTGACCATGAACATGAACGTCAGCAGGAGTCCCATGTCGGCCTGGAACTTGAGCTCCGAGAACGACCACGTTGCCACGCCCACCGACAGCGTCAGCGCGGTGAAGATCGTCGCGATGCCCGTTTCGCGCAGCGCCTGCTTGAACGCGGTCACGATGTCCTCGCCCTGGGCGAGATAGACCTGTAGCCGGTTGTAGATGTAGAACGCATAGTCGACGCCGATGCCCACCGCGAGCACCATCACCGGCAGCGTCGCCACGGTGAGCCCGATCTCGAGCTCCCGCATGAACCAGTACCCCAGGAACGTGGCCAGCGTGAGGGGCAGGCAGCAGGCGACCATCGCGCGCCAGTCGCGGTAGGTGACGAGCACGAGCGCGACGATCGTGAGGTAGACGTACAGCATCATGGGCAGCTCGGTGCGCTCGAGCACTTCGTTGGTCGCCGCCTGGACCCCGACGTTGCCGCTCGCGAGGCGCACGTTGATCCGCGGATCGGGGTGCTGCTCGCGGAACGCCTTCACCGCGCCGATGACCGTCTTTATCGTGCCCGCCTTGTGGTCGGCCAGATAGAGGTGGACCGGCAGCACGGTGCAACCCGTGTTGTAGAGACCTGAGCCCTCCGGCGCGAGCCCGACGGCGTTGGCCAGCGACTTGGGGTCGCGGGGCAGCGCCGCCCACTTCGGATTGCCCTCGTTGAAGCCCGAGAACGCGAGCTTCGCGAGCACCGCGACGGACGACACCGAGACGACGCCCGGCACGTTGGCCATCTCCCACCCGAGCTCGTCGATGTACCCCATCACCGCGTGGTCGTAGCAGCCGTCCTTCGGGGCCTCGACGACCACCGACAGGACGTCGAGCCCGAGATCGAACCGCTCGACGATCGCGTTCGCGTCCTGGTTGTAGCGGGCGTCGGCGCGAAGCTCCGGCGCGCCCGGCTGCAGGTGGCCGATGTGCCGGCCCTGGCTCTGCAGGTAGGCCACCGCGAGCAGCGCGAAGCACGCGACGGCGCCGATCGCGGCGAAGCGAGTCTCGGCGACGCGTCCCAACACGCCCATCCAGCGGCCGCGCCGCTCGCGCAGCTTGTTGACCCGGCCGATGTAGCGGTCGTCGAAGCGGAGGAACGACGCCGCCACCGGCAGCATCACGAGATTGGTCACGATCTTGTAGGCGACGCCGATCGACGCCGTGATGCCGAGCTCACGGATCATCGGGATGGGGATCAGTGTCAGCGTCGCGAAGCCGACGAACGCCGTGACGAGCGCCATCGTGCCGGGGATCAGGAGCCCGCTGAAGCTGCGGCGTGCCGCCGTGAGCGTGTCGACGCCGGCGCACACCTCCTTCGAGATGTAGTTGATCTGCTGGACGCCGTGGGACACGCCGATCGCGAACACGAGGAACGGCACCAGCACCGCGAGCGGGTCGAGTCCGTAGCCCAGCAGCCACAACGTGCCGAACTGCCACACCACCGAAGCGAGCGAGCAGACGAGCGCGAGCGCGGTGAGCGCCCACGAACGCGAGTAGACGTACACGGCGGCGGCGGTCAGCAGGAAAGCGAGCAGGAAGAAGCGGATCACGCTTTTCGCACCGTCCGCGATGTCGCCGATCTCTTTCGCGAAGCCGATGATCTCGACCTCGAACTCGGGCGTCTCGTGCTTGCCCCGGACGTCCCGCTCCAGCCGCTGCGCGAGGTCGAGGTAGTCGAGCTTGCGCTTGGTCACGGGGTCGCTGTCGAGCAGATCGGCGACCACCATCGCTCCGCTGTTGTCGTTCGCGACGAGCTGCCCGATGTAGCCGCCGACGATCGCGTTGTTGCGGATGTGCTCGATTTTCGCTGGTGTCAGCTTGTCCGGCGTGATGTCGCCGCCGATCACGTCCTCCGAGCGGAAGCCCTCCTCGGTGATCTCGAGCACGCGCGTCGTCGGCGTCCACAGCGAGCTCACCGTCCGCCGATCGATGCCGGGCAGGAACATCACGGCTTGCGTGACGTCCGACAGCTTGCGCAGGAACGCCGCGTTCCACATGTCGCCGCTCTTCGCCCGGACGGCGACGATGATGCGGTTCGCGCCGAACACCTGGTCGCGGTACTGGTGGAACGTCTGGACGTACTCGTGGTTCTGCGGCAGCTGCTTCTCGAAGCCGGCCGACATCCGGAGCTGCCCGGCGAACACGCCCATGAGTGCCGTGAACGCGGCGAGCGTCGCGAGCGTCGCGACGCGGTGCGTGAACAGCGCGCCCTCGAGGCGCGCGACCAGGCGAGCTAGCATCGGCGCGCGGGGCGGGGTCGCTCCGTCGGCCGGCCGCACGCAGGCGGCAGGCCGGCGGCTGCGCTCAGAACGAGTACGAAAGCGTGACCGAGAGGTAGTCGCGGTCGCGCAGCAGGTTGTTGCCGGCCCCGCCCGAGAAGCTCGTGTAGGCGAGCGAGGCGCGCCACTTGTTCAGGTACTCGAAGTTGAGCGACGGCGTGACGGCCAGGCGGCCCTTGACGAACGGGATCGTGTTCGGGCTGATGCCGCTGATGTCGTAGGCGATGTCGATCTGCGGCGTCATGTTGACGGGGCTCCCGAAGACGTGCGGATAGACCACGCCGAGCTCGCCGACGAAGCCCGACGACCACTTGGTCGGCAGCTGGTAGTTCGGCAACAGGTACGGGAGGACGCCCGAGAAATCGAGGTTCGGATAGTACGTGCCCGCGACCTCGAGCAGCAGCGTGCCTTCCGCCGCGTTCAGTCCCTTCAGCAGCCACCCGAGGTCGCCGCTCGGGCCGAGCAGGTAGATCGTCGTCAGGTGCGCCTGCCATTTCTTCTCGTCGACGTAGCCGGGGTACGTGCCCGGCGCGCAGAACGCGCAATAGGGCCCCGCCAGCGGAACGGTGGGGTCGATGCCGACGCCGTCCTTCGGCCGGTACGAGAGCTCGGCGCCGACCGCCCAGTCGCCCAGGTGGCCGTTCACGGAGGCGCCGTACAGGTTCCGATCCTTCCCGTACTGGAGGAAATAGCCGAGCCCGAGCGGGTTGTCGGTGATGGTCGGGTCGTTGACGAAGCCGACGTACGGGATCTTGTCGTTGTAGTGGAGGTAGTAGAAGCCCCACTCGGCTTCGGAGTTCTCGGGCTTCCAGCGCGCGGCCAGCCCGAACTGATTCAGGTTCGGCGGCGACTGCGTGGGCAGCGCAGGCACGACCGTGCCGATCGCGAGCAGGTCCTGGTACGTGAAGCGCTGCCCGGCCGGGATGAAGGTGCCGTTGCTGATCGTGCCCGGATCGCCGACCGATCCCGGCGGCAACCCGAGCACGGAGCTCGGGATGAACGCGGGCTGCTGGCCGTTGCCGACGACGTCGGCGACCGAGAACGGCGTGCCGACCGGATCGAAGCGGAACGCGTTCCAGCGGAACTGCCAGAATCCTTCGATGCTCAGGTTGTTGGTCGCGCCGTAGTTGAACGACACCATCGGGGCTGGGCGGAAGATCTCCTTGAGCTGCACCCCGGCCTTGTGCGCCCGCGTGAGGTCGATCGGATTGATGATGTTGATCCCGCCGTAGATGAAGATGTCCTCGCCCCACGACAGTACCTGGTTGCCGACCTTGAGCTTGCCCGGCCGGTCGGCGACGTCGAATTCCTTGGCGACCCAGAGGTCGAGCAGCGTCACGTTCTGCGCCGCGATGTCCTTCGCGTCGCTCGAGAGCGGCGTCCGCTCCGTGTGGTCGACGGCGGGGTCGTACAGCCACGAGAAGCGGCCGAGCGCGCTCCACCCGTTGTGGAACTGCAGCGCGAGCTCGTGGTTGCCCTTGAACGCGGCGGAGATCAGCTGGTTCCGCTTGTAGTTCAGGTTGCCGTTGTCCGACTGCAGGTAGTTGAAGTCGGGATTCGACGTCGCGCCCTGGCCCGGGCCGTTGACGACCTCGCCGAGCTGGCCCGTCGTCGGGACGCAGCCGCCGTTGTCGTTGCCTACGATCGAGCAGCTGGTCGAGGACATTCGCCACTGCGCGCCGAACGAGATCGTCGAGTCGAAGCTCCCCTTCACGGACTCGTTCTCGAAGGTGACCGCACCGGCTGCGGCCGCCGCCAGCGCGAGCGTCCCGCCGATCGCCATTGCAAGCGTGCGCCGGGCGCGGCGCGACGCGATCAAGGATTGCCGGGTCATGTCTCCTCCCATCGCCAGATCGTGGGCCATTGCGAATCGGGCGCGCGTCAGCGCTCGCCCACCCGCCGCAGCTCGTCGGGGTTGAACTTCTTCGGATCGATCCGGCCTTCGCGCCCGGCGAGCCAGTCGGTTTCCGGGCGCTCCTGAGCCGCGTTCTCGGCGATGTAGCGGCCGACCGTCAGGTCGTACGAGACGAACTCCTGGCTAACGCAGGCGGGGATTTCGGCCGCTGGATACACGCCCGATTCCTGCACGCGCCAGATCTTTCCCTGCGCGTCGTAGTTGTCGGCGACGATGAGGCCCCAGCTGTCCTCGTCGAGGTAGAACACGCGCTTTGCGATCTGGTGACGCATGCCCTGCTTGACGGTGGCCTCGACCTTCCAGACGCGGTGCAGCTCGTAGCGGACCAGGTCCCGATTGACGAAGTCGCCGAGGTAGACGTCCTTGTACTTGCGGCTCTTGTCGACCCAGTTGAAGATGTTGTACGGAATGTAGAGCTCCTGCTTGCCGATGAGCTTCCAGTCGTAGCGGTCCATCGCGCCGGCGTACATCGGATACGCGTCGACGGTTTCCAGGTTCTCGTAGCCGGGAACCGGGTTATCGTAGGAGAACGTGGGCGCCCGCCGCACGCGCCGCTGGCCCGGGAAGTAGAGCCAGGCGTCGCTTTCCTTGTTGAAGAACCAGTGCGCGAGAATCAGCTCACCCGCGTGCGCCGACGGCGACAGCACCTCGTTCAGGAGCTTCATCTCGACGCCCCCGACCTCCTCGACGCCCTTGTTCTTCGGGTTGTGGAACGGGACGATCGTCCACTGGTCCTGGACCAGCGGCGTGAAGTCGCCGCCCTTGTTCGAGAAGATCGTCGCGTAGTGCTCGATCCGGCCCTCGCCCATGTAGCGGACCTTGTGATTCCAGACGGCTTCCGCGCCGGTCTTCGGGATCGGGAACAGCACGGCCGCGCCGATGCCCTTCTCGAGGCCCCACCCGTTCGCGGCGAGCTTCGCCTCGCGCGCGTTCGTCTTCGTGCGCTCGTAGACGAAATCGGGAAAGCCGCAGCTCCGGCGCGTCGGATAGACGTCCATCCGGTATCCCTTGAGCTGCCTGACCAGCGCGACCTGGCCGTCGGAGAGCCTGTCCTTGTACTTGTCGACGTTGGACGCGTCGATCGAGAATAGCGGCTTGTCGGCCGCGAACGGATCGATGCGCTTCTGCCCCGCCTTCCAGCCGGCAGGCATCGCGGTGACGCCGCCCGTCCACTCGGGAATGGTGCCGTCCTTGTTCGCCGCCTTCTCGGCACCGACGGGAGTCAGCGTTCGGCCGAGCTGCGCCGCTTCCTGCTCGGTGACGGCGGCATTGCCCGCCGTGACCAGGGCCCCCAGCGCGAACGCGAGCGCGCCCGTACGCGCGATCGCTGCGTATTTGCGATTGATCATCTGTGCTCCTCTCGCGACTCGATGGCTCCGGCCCGGCGCCGCCCGATCCCGCCTGGATGCGAACGGGAATCACCTGCGATTGCCTGCGGCAAAACGACGCATCCGGGCGCGCGACAAATTGTCGCTACGCGGCGTGCGGAGCGTTATCCCAAATCGGCAACGCGTCCGCGACCTTCTTAGTCCAGATCAAGGAATTGCGATTCGGAACGGAGGAGCGTACGGGCTGCGGGCCAGGCGGCGCGACGATCGCCGGCTTCCGCGCGCCCTCGCGGGCGCGTCGAAGGAGGAGATCGCGATGACGCACCCGGCGCGGCCCTGATGGTCGCGGCACCGGCGGTTCCGGATCGAGGTCCTGGCGCACCGGCCGACGGAGACGTCGCGCCCTGCTCGATGACGCGCGTGACCAGCGCCGACGTCGACGAGCACGCGGCGAACCTGCGGGCCTGGGACCAGGTGTACGCGCAGCTCACGCCCGGGCGCTTCCTCGGCAGCCTGCAGGAGTTCTGCTGCGGCGGCATCCAGGTGTTCCGCGAGACGACGAGCCAGGCGGTCCACGAGTCGGGCGGTCCCTGGCCCGGCTCGCGCGCCTTCGGCGTTCCCGTCGAGCTGCCCGGCGCGGCGCTGTTCCGCGGCGACCCCGTCGACGGCGACACGATGGTGACGCTGGGCGGCGACGGCGAACTCGACTTCTACACGCCACGCGGATTCGACATCCTCGGTCTCGTCGTCGACGAAACCGAGCTCGAGCGGCACGCGGGCAGCGTCGAGCACCGCGACATCGGCGTCGCGATCGGTCCGCGCGGAACGCTCAAGCCCGCCGCCGAGCGGTTGGCCGAGCTGCGCGAGCTTCTGGCCGCCGTGCTGCGAACGCTGGACGAGAATCCGGCAGCGTTGCGCTACCGCCAGACCCAGCGGGTGCTGGCGCAATCGCTGCTGAGCGCGGTCGTGGCCGCCGTGCCCGACGACGACCCGCCGCCGGCGCCGCCGCGCGAGAGCCGCCGGCACATCGTCGAAGCGGCCAAGGCGTTCATGCTAGCGCACATCGCGGAACCGATTACCGTGGCGGAGCTGTGCGTCGAGCTCGGGGTCAGCCGACGCACGCTTCAGTACAGCTTCCAGGAAGTCCTCGGCATCAACCCGGTGCGATTCCTGCGTGCGCTGCGCCTCAACGGCGTGCGCCGCGACTTGCGTTGCACAGCGGCGCGGGCGGAATTCGTGCAGGATACCGCGGCGAAATGGGGGTTCTGGCACCTCGGCCATTTCGTCAGCGACTACAAGACGATGTTCGGCGAGCTCCCGTCGGAAACGCTCCACCGCAGGGGGCGCCCGGCCGGCGCGGCGCGGCGCCGCTGACCTTGCCGCCGCCGCGGAGGGTGGAAGCCCGCGGCTACGAGGCGCCCGGGAAACGGGCCGCGGCCCGCGCCTTCGCCTTGGCGGCCTCTTCCTCGCGATTGCGCGGCGGAGCGTGCGTCGCGAGGCTGCCGACAAGGCGGCGCGTCGCGGCCGCGATCTCGTCGACGGCGGCCGCGAACGCCGCCTCGTTGGGCTTCGAAGGGCGGTTGAAGCCGCTCACCTTCCGGACGTACTGAAGCGACGCCGCGCGGATCTCCTCGTCGGTCACCGGCGGCTCGAAATTGAAGAGGATGCGGATGTTCCTGCACACGTGCGCTCCCTCCGGTTTCAAGGTGCGATGTCGATGGCCCCGCAGTCGCGCGCGCTCGTCGCGAGCGCTTCGAGAATGCGGGCCGTGTCGGCGGATTCCTCGGGCGTCGCGCCGGGCCAGCGCGACCAGCCGTGACGGACGAGATCGGCGAAGGCGTCGGCCTCGGCGCGGAAACCGTTCGCCTCGGCCGTGACTATCGATTCCCGCACCGAGTCGTAGCCGGTGCCGCGCCGGACCTCGATCCGGGGCGGCAGCGCGGCCGACGTGTCGTTGAGGAACGTCGTCGTGATCATCCCCGCGTCGCCGATGATCACTGCGTGACGATGGCGGGCGGTGCCGAAGCTGCACGAGACCTCCGCCAGGAGCCCGCCCGGAAACTCGATCAGGCCGACGAGCGCGCGGTCGACGCCGGTCGAAGACCACTGCGCGAGCGCGCTCGCCCGCCGCGGGCGCTCGCCGGCGATCATCCGGACGAGGCTGACCGGGTAGCTTCCGGCATCCGTCAGCGCGCCGCCGCCGAGCGCTGGATCGTAGCGGATGTTGGCGAGATCACGCATCGGGAACCCGAACGACGCCTGCACGACCTGCACGGTGCCGATGGCGCCGCTCGCGAGCAGCTCGCGCAGCTTCACCGTCTGCGGCTGGGCGCGATAGGGATAGCCCTCGACCAGGTAGCGCCCGCTGCTGCGCGCCGCCGCGAACATCGCGTCGGCGTCGCGCGAGGACATCGCAAGCGGCTTCTCGCACAGCACGTGCTTGCCCGCGCCGAGGGCCCGGATCGACCACTCGGCGTGGAGCGTGTTCGGCAGCGGGTTGTAGATCGCGTCGAGCTCGGGGTCGGCGAGCAGCGACTCGTAGCTCGCGTGCACGCGGGGAATCCCGAGCTCCGCGGCGAACGCCCGCGCGCGCGTCGCGTCGCGCGCGGCGATCGCCACGACGGCAACCTTCGTCGACGGCCTTACGCTGTCGACGAAGAGCCGCGCGATGCGCGCGGCGCCGAGGATCCCGATCCGCAAGCGGGACCTCCGGCGTCCCGCAACCGGCGCGCTCACGCCGCCGCCTCCGCCAGACGAAGCGCTTCGCTCGCGTAGCGCGCGATCGCCGCCGCGTCGAGGCGAGCGCCGCACAGTCCCACGTGCCCGTCGGGCCTGAGCAGGTACATCGAGGGGCGCGGGATCCGCGCGCGATCGAGCGCGGCGTCGTTGGCCGCATCGACCGGCACCGCGTGGACCTCCAGCATCCCATTCCACGCGGGCAGGCTCGCAGGCGTCGCTTGCCCGAACCCGAGCAGATGGAAGCGGCTGTCGTCGAGACGGTCGAACGAGTCGAGGACCTCTCCGCCCGCGTCGAACCGGAGCTGGAGCCACGGAAAGCGGTCGCCCGCCTGCGGCGCGTCCCGCGGGAATCCGCTCGCTGCGCTCGACAGCCTGCTCCAGCGGTAGTGGATCGCCGTCTGCGACACGAGGCGGAACGCGGCGGCCTGCACGCGCTCGAACCGCATCGCGAACGCGCCGATTCGCGCGAGGATCTTCGTGCGGAAGAGTCCGGCGAGCGGGTTGTCCGAGACCACGAGCCGGAACCCCCGGTCCGTCGTCTCGAGCAGGCGCCGCGCGATGGGAATCCGTTCCTCCTCGAACGTATCGAGGAGCGCAGGATCGGCCCGGCGCGCCACGACGAGCGCGAGCTTCCAGGCGAGGTTGTACGCGTCCTGCAGCCCGGTGTTCATCCCCTGCGCGCCGACGGGGCTGTGGATGTGCGCGGCGTCGCCCAGCAGGAAGCAGCGTCTATCGCGAAAGCGCTCGGCCGCGCGATGGTGGATGCGATACGTCGAGAACCACGAGCACGACGCGATCGCCAGCGTCGCGCCGGCTTCCTTCCGCAGCGACGGAACGACGGCGTCGAAGTCGACCCCGTCCTTGCCGCGCAGCCCTTCGGGCAGGATGCCGACCAGGCGCCAGTGGTCCTGCCCGCGCATCGGGAAGAAGAGGTGAAACCCTTCGCGCCAGAGATACACGTTGACCTCGTCCGGCACCATCGTTCCCGTCGACACGGTGTCGGCGACGAAGAACACGTGCTCGTAGGGCGCCCCGGGAAACGTGATCCCGCACTGCTCGCGCACGGTGCTGCGTGCGCCGTCGCATCCCGCCACCCACGACGCGTCGATCGTGCGCGTCGTCCCCGACGGCGCCCTCAGCGTGGCGACGACCCGATCGGAGCGCTGCTCGAGCGCGACGAGCTCGGCGTTCCATTCCACGGCGAGCCCCTGCTCGCGCAGCCGCTCGCCCATGATCCGCTCGTTGTCGTCCTGTCCCAGGATCAGGATGTAGGGATACGGCGTGACGGTCGCGCCTGCCGTGCCGAGGGGCACGCGACCCATCCGTCGTCCCTGCGCCCACAGGTTCGCGCCGGTACCGCGCTTGCCGAGCTCGAGCGCGCGGCGGGCGATGTTGAGATGGGCATAGATTTCGAGCGTGCGCGCCTGCACGCCGAGCGCCCGCGTCTCGCGCGCGGGACCGGCATGGCGGTCGACGATCAACGTGCGCACGCCGCGACGCACGAGCTGGTTCGCGAGCATGAGGCCGGTCGGCCCGGCTCCGACCACGAGAACGTCCGTGTCCATCGTCGATGCGATGTCCCGACCGTTCAGGACGCCCGCACGGTACGGACCTCGGGGCGCCGGGCGAGATCCTCGGGCGCGAGGTCGTGGATCGGTACGCGATGCATGGCGCGACCTCCGCGGAGGAAGCGCTCGAGCTTATCCGAAAACACCATGGCGCAACATCCGCCGCTTCCGGCCGATACCCCTTTTCCTCACCGGATTCAGGGAATTAATGCGCGGCCGGCCGTGTTATCCGCGCCGGGGGAGCGCCGGCGGGCGTCGGCGGGAACGAAGATTGGGGGGAGGCAATGGCCGTCGGATCCAACTGCCGTGGCGCGAGCGCGCGCGACGTCGAGCGTGAGGCGCGCGAGTTCCTGAACTATCAGCTCCTCCCGCTGAGCGAGGTGCTCGCGCGCCTCGAGGATGGCGTCGCGCCGGCATTCTCGAGCCGCCTCCTCCTCTCGCCGCACGAGCGGCCGCCGGGGCGCGCCGCCCGATGCGCCGAACCGCCGGCGCTCGCCGACGCGGACCCCGAGCTCTTCGCCGCCGTCCTGCGTCTGCGCCGGACGCCCTGGTTCCGGCTGCGCTTCGCCTGGGCGCAATTCCGGCGCGGCGGCTAGCGGGCCGCGTCGCTTGCGCTCAGCCGAGCTTGCCGAGGATCGCGCCGACCTCGTCCTTCGAGAACGCACGCATCGTCTGCGTCCGGACGTTGCCCTGGGCGCCGATGGAGAGGCTGAACGCGGTCGCCGCCTCGTCGTTCGGCGCCTCGATGATCGCCACCACGTCGTACTTGCCGAGCGTCCAGTAGATCTGCGTCATCGTCGCGCCGTACTTCCTGGCGGAGGCCGCGACCTGCTCCGCGCGCTTCGCGGTGTCCTTCACGTTGCGGATGCCCTGATCGGTGAACGTCGAAAGTGCGATGTACGTCGCCATGCCTGTCCTCCCTCGAATAGGCGGCCCGCGGATCCGCGGCCGCCGGTTGCCTCAATGCGGCCAGAGCCACCCGAACACGCCGGCCGTCAGCAGCGCGTAGACGAGCCCGTCGATCGTCGACTTGATCGTCGTCGTCCAGGATCGGCGATACCAGATGGAGAGCGGCCACAGCGCCGCCGCGTAGCCGATGAACGCCGCCGCGCCGGCGAGCTGGAACACGCGCAGGTAGGGCGCGCCGGGAGGCAGCGCGCGGCTCGCGACGTAAGCCGCGAAGAAGCTGATGACGACCGTGTAGACGAACCACTGGATCAGGTAGGGTCCCATCGACATCTTGCCGCTCGGGATCACGGTGAACATCATGACCGGCCCCTTCTCCTGCTTGGCCGCGAACTCCGGCGACTTCATCTCGTCCATGCTCCCGGCATGCGGAACGCAGTAGTCGCCGGGCGGAATCGCGAGTCCGCCCACCGTCTGCCGGAACTTCTCCTCGTCCGGAACCTTCGCGAAGTCGGTCTTGTGCCAGCTCAGCATCATGTGGATCACCGAGCTCGCGACGAACACGACGACCGCCGACAGCAGGATCGGGAGCCAAAGCGCGGACATGCCGGTCATGACGGTCTCCACGGGGAAAAGAGACGCAGCATTCTGGAAGTGAGGTCTTGTCGCGTCAATGTTGCGGAGCAGCAGCGAGCGTCGCCCATCACCGCGGGGGCGTCGCCTCGATCGCGATCGCCGCGTACCACGCCGCAAGGTCGTCGATGTCGCGATCGGACAGCGGCTTCGCGATCACCGCCATCACCTCGCTCGGCCGCCGGCCGCTTCGGAACTGGCGGAGCTGTTCGGCGAGGTAGATCTCCGGCTGCCCGGCGAGGTTCGGCGCGTTCGGCAGCACGCTGATGCCGTTGGCGCCGTGGCATTGCACGCACGCCTCGGCGCGCGCCCGGCCGGCGACGCGATCGCCGGCTGTCGCGGGCAGCGCCGCCAGCGCGAAGAGCAGCGCCGCCGCGTGCGCGAGGCGCGCGCGCGACGGCGGCACGGCGCCGTCACGCGCGGCGGTCACGCTCACTCGCGCCCTCCGCACCATCGCATGATCGCGTTGAGCCGTGGCGTCGGGCGCCTCGCTCGCTCGGCGACGCGCCCTTCGGGCCTCAGCTCGCTACGCTCGCCGCCTCGCTCAGTCGCCGTAGCTGATCCGGTAGATCGCCCCCGCGAAGTCGTCGGAGACGAGGATCGAGCCGTCCGGCAGGTTCGCGACGTCGACGGGCCGCCCGCGGTAGCGATGCGTGTCGGGATCGAGCCAGCCTTCGGCGAACACCTCCGTCTTGTCGGCCGTGCCGTCCGGCTTGAGCGAGGTGAACATGATGCGCGCGCCGATCGGCGTCGTGCGGTTCCACGATCCGTGCTGCGCCGAGAAGATCCCGCCGCGGTACTTGGCCGGG